>JAGBUT010000054.1 GCA_017630695.1 Clostridia bacterium | reverse complement strand
CACCCATTTCTTTGCCGATTTTGTGGCCGAGAAGGAGGTTGCGCACGAGAGCTTCGCTGCCGACTGTGAATTCGTCGGGGAGGCAATACCAGGGACCGACTGCAATTCTGCCTTCCTTGATATATTTCTGAAGCTTTTCTTTCTTTTCGGGATAAACCTCAAGGTAATCCTGAATAGGCATTGTCTGTGAGTCAAAGTGGAAGTGCTTGTAGTCTGGATTCTTATCGAGAATATCGAGAAGCATATCGACCATATAGCCGAGCATATGCTGGGTGCGGCGAGCTGAGAAACGCCATTCTCTGTCCCAGTGAGTGTTCGATATAAAGTGACACTGAATCTTATCTTTTTTATCCATAACTCTTCTCCTTAACCTTTGATAATCTTCATAATTTCTTCGAAGTTGTTGCAGAAGTGTGAGCAAACGGCCTTTGTGCCGCTTGATTCGATGTTACCGCCTGCGATACCGATTGTTGTGTAACCTGCAAGACGCACGGAGCAAGCACCTGCGCCGCTGTCCTCAATGCCGACAACTCTGTTTCTGTCAGCAAAAGCTTCACCGAGACCTACGATTGAGGTTTCGGAATAAAGCCACGGATGGGGCTTGGGTGAAAGCTCACCGAGAGTACCTACGCTGCCCTTACGAAGGGGGAAACCTGCAGAGATGATTGCATCGTAGAAATCTTTTGGGTCGCCCATTCCGAGAGTCTTGAATGCGGAGAGGATTTCGGGCCAAGCCTTCTCGTAAAGACCTGAAGTAACGAGACCGATTTTAACGCCCATATCCTTGAGCTCAAGAAGGAAATCCTTAACGCCCTCTGTGGGTGTGAATGCACCGTCCTTGCCTCTGCCTGCCATGATTTCTTCCATCTCTCTGTGTGTGTGCTCGAAATAGAAGTTACGAGCCTTTTCAAGAGACTCACCGGGGCAGTATTTATCGATGCAGTACTGAAGATGTTCTGAAACACTGTGACCTGAAACGAAGGGGAGGTCAGCATCTTCAAGCTCAAACTTGGGGTTGCCGAGCATACTTGCGGTGCTCATCTGAATAATCCAAATCCAGAAATCCTCGCTGCGAACGGTTGTGCCGTCAAGGTCCATAAGAACTGCGTTGAGAGGATATTCCGTCTGAACGGGGTAAACGGGGTAGTAAACGGGGTATGCAATTGCGGATTTGACAGCCGCAAGGGTGTGGTTGCCGAATGAAACGAATTCAACCTTTTTGTCACCCGTTGCAACGATGCAGTCAACACCGTTTTTGCCCGTTGTGAACTTGCCGTCCTCTGTCATTTCGAGGAGGTGGAAACCGCTCTCGGGGCCAATGAGACCGAGGTCGGGGATATTTACTGTTTTGTCAAGAAGCATAACGATTTCCTTTCAAAAAATAAAATTACAAACTATTTTAACATAATCCTCTTGATATGTAAATCATTAAATTAAATATTTTAAAAACTTTTTGTATTGAAATATACAAGTTTTGGTGGTATACTGTAAGAGGTATAATTCGGTTATATTTATACTTTGTCAATTTTACATAAAGAAAGGAAGATTAAGTTGGCAGAAATCAAAAATATGGACGCAGTTGCTGCTCTTGATGCAATGGATGCACACGTTGACGATTGGCGTGATGCGGTCAAGGGTAAGCAGAGAGGCATTTTCTCTTTTGATGACGTTGTTAACGTAAAACTTAAAACCCTCAAGAAGAGAATTTACACAGACATTGAAACCATTCCCGCTTGGAAGATGAAGGAATGCATCTACAAGGGTATCGGTGATTATGAATATCTTTACGATGAGTGGAAAGAACTCAACGTAGGTGACCGCTGGGGCAACAACGGTTGGAGTGCATTCTTCAAGAATTCATTTGATATTCCCGAGCGTTTCGCAGGCAAGAAGGTAACACTTAACGTTTATTTCGGCGGTGACTCCCTTCTTTCACTCAATGGTGAACCCTATCAGGGTCTTGACCCCTTCCGCAACAGCGTTCTTCTTTCAAACGAAGCTGTTGCAGGTGAGCATTACGATGTTGATATCGAATCATACTACGTATGGCATTCGAATGAATCAACAGTTAAAACTCTTTCCTGCTCATTCATCGGTGTTGTTGATCCCGTAATTGAAGAAGTTTACTGGGATTTCAAGGCGATCTTCAACGCTCTCTTTATGCCTGTTCTTGATACAGGTCTTGCAGAGCTTATCAGAAGCGCACTTAAGGAAGCTTTCACACACGTTAACTTTGACGATGAAGGCGATGCATTCAAGGCAGGTCTTCTCAAGGCACAGAAAGTTCTTAAAGAAAGAGTATATAACAACCCCAACTACAAAACAGAGGGTCTTGTTTCTCTTATCGGTAACTCCCACCTTGATATCGTGTTTATGTGGGCTTATAAAGAGTATGTTCGTAAGCTCGGCAGAACTCACGCAACAATGCTTCGTCTTATGGAGCAGTATCCTGATTTCATCTTCTCACAGAGCTCAGCACCCACATATATCGAGATGGAAAAGAGATATCCCAACATCTTCAAGCAGGTTAAACAGCGCATT
>JAGBUT010000053.1 GCA_017630695.1 Clostridia bacterium | reverse complement strand
TCGGGCACTCCCCACGCTATCGGCTATGCAAACGAAAGCGGCATTCCTTTTGCAAGACCCTTCATCAAATACACTCCCACCTGGCCCAGAAGCTTTATGCCCACCAGCCAGAGCGAGAGAACCAAGGTTGCAAAGATGAAGATGATTCCCGTTCACGACCTTATCCAGGGCAAGAGCCTTCTTTTTGTTGACGACTCAATCGTAAGAGGAACTCAGATGCGCGAAACAATCGACTTCCTTTACAGCCACGGCGCAAAAGAGGTTCATATGCGTTCGGCTTGCCCCCCGATTATGTACGGATGCAAATACCTCAACTTCTCGCGCAACACTTCCGATGACGACCTCATCGCAAGAAGAGTTATCCACGACCTCGAAGGTAAGGAAGGGGATAACTACATTGATGAATATCTCGACGCTTCAACCGAAAGAGGCAAGAAGCTCCGCGAGATTATCGGCAAAGAGCTTAAGCTCACTTCGCTCGGCTATCAGAGCATCGATGGACTTCTTGAAGCAATCGGCCTTCCCGAAGAGTGTGTTTGCACTTATTGCTGGAACGGCAAAGGTTAATCAAAAACTTAAATAATAAAATATGTGAAAATTCACAGGAGGAATAAATCATGGAAAAAAGCTTCAGCGAAAGCTACGCAGCAGCAGGCGTTGATATTACTGCCGGCTATAAATCCGTAGAGCTGATGAAAAAGCACGTTGCAAGAACCCGCAACGAGGGTTGTATTGATGAGGTAGGCGGCTTCGGCGGTTGCTTTGACCTCTCCTGCATTGCAGGTATGGAGCATCCTGTTACCGTTTCAGGTACAGATGGCTGCGGCACAAAAGTTAAGCTTGCAATCCTTATGGATAAGCACGATACAATCGGCATTGATGCAGTTGCTATGTGTGTAAACGACATCATCTGTGTCGGTGCAAAGCCTCTCTTCTTCCTTGACTATATCGCTTGCGGCAAGAACTACCCCGAAAAAATTGCTGAAATCGTAGGCGGTGTTGCAGAGGGCTGTGTTCAGTCAGGCTGTGCACTCATCGGCGGTGAAACCGCAGAGCATCCCGGTCTTATGCCCGAGGAGGATTACGACCTTGCAGGCTTCGCAGTAGGCGTTGTTGACAAGCCCAAGATGATTGACAACAGCAAGATGGCTGTGGGCGATGTTGTTATCGCTCTTCCCTCAACGGGTATTCACTCCAACGGCTTCAGCCTTTGCAGAAAGGTATTTGATATTGACAATAACAACTCCGAGCTTTATGTTGCCCGTGAGGAGCTTGGCGGCAAGTCAATTGCAGAGGCTCTTTTAGTACCCACCAGGATTTATGTAAAACCCGTTCTCGCTCTTATTGAAAAGGTTGCAGTCAAGGGTATTTCACATATCACAGGCGGCGGCTTCTATGAAAATATTCCCAGAAGCATTCCCGACGGACTCTGTGCAAAAATTGACAAGTCCGCTGTTAAGGTGCTTCCCATCTTTGATGTAATCGCAAAGTGGGGTAACATTCCCGAAAGAGATATGTATAACACCTACAATATGGGCGTTGGTATGAGCATCGTTGTTCCCGCAGATGAGGTTGAGCTTTCACTTTCAGTCCTCAAGGAAAACGGCATCGACGCTTACGTTATCGGCGAAATCATCAAGTCAGACGAAAAGGTAGTTATTGCATAAGGAGGATATCACAATGGGCGGAGGTATATGGTTATTTGCTCTTGTTCCATTAGCGATACTTTATATTGTTGACCAAGAACTCGGAACAGATATTCTCGGAATGTTTGAGGGATATTTCGAAACCAACCCTGAGCTTGTTGAACAACTTAAAGATTTTTCGGTCAACTCGATTAATTCACTTTTTTCTGTTATGAGATCTTTAGGATTAATGTAAAAGGAGAAAACTATGAACAAAGCTCGCATTGCCGTTCTTGTTTCGGGCGGCGGAACAAATCTGCAGGCGCTGATTGACGCTCAGGCGACAGGAATTATCAGCAGCGGTGAAATCACCCTTGTTATTTCCAACAAGGCGGGCGCATATGCGCTTGAAAGAGCCGCAAAAGCAGGCATCAGAACCGAAACCGTGCTCAAAAAAGAAACTCCCGATTTTGAGGGCAAGCTCATTGAACTGCTTGACGGCGACGGCATTGACCTTATTGTTCTTGCAGGCTTTATGAGCATTCTCTCCGAGCGCTTCACCAATCACTATAAAGACAGAATCATCAACGTTCACCCCTCACTCATTCCCTCATTCTGCGGCGAAGGCTTCTACGGTCTGCGTGTGCATGAAGCAGCTCTCGGCTACGGAGTCAAGGTGACGGGTGCAACGGTTCATTTTGTTAACGAAATTCCCGACGGCGGACGCATTATTATGCAGAAAGCCGTTGACATTCAGCCCGACGACACTCCCGAAACTCTCCAGAAAAGAGTTATGGAGCAAGCGGAATGGATTATTCTTCCTCAATCGGCTGAAAAAGTTTGCTGTGAAATAATCAATTCATAAAACCTTGCTGTTCCGTAGGGGTCGGCGACCCGACGACCCGGGCAGACCATAGGTCTGCAAAAGGTTGGTTTTATTTCTTGATTTGTTAAACAGCTATTTTATTGTTGATGTTTCTTTATGAAACATTGTTGCGGCTTTGT
>JAGBUT010000052.1 GCA_017630695.1 Clostridia bacterium | reverse complement strand
GCCTCACGAAAGTGAAAAAGAGGATGCTTACCTCAAATTTGTCAAATCAAAAGCGAAGGCGAAGCGTATTGAAAAGTTTGCTTATCAGGCAAAAGACAGCCGCCTCCCCAAGCACGTAACAACCGTAACAACGGGTTATATGCCCGTTGATATCCTCAAGCAGAAAGCAAAGGAGCAGGGGGTAACGATAACCGAGTATATAGCAGGTCTGCTTGTCTGGGTTATGTATAATCTTCAAAAGCAGGAACTCTTTAACCGTGAAAAACCTGTCGGTGTTCAGATTCCCGTTAACGTGCGTCAGTTTTTCGATACGGATACGCTCCGCAACTTTATGCTTTGCTATTCGTTCCAGATTGACCCCAAAATGGGCGAATATACCTTTGAAGAAATTTTGAAACAGCTTTCACTTTATCTGCGATATATCAACAACGAAAAAACGATTCAGTCGATGATGAACGGCAACGCAGGCTTTGAAAAGAATCCCGTTATGCGAATTATTCCGTCGTTTGTCAAGGATTTCGGCATAAACGTTATTTATAAGTTTACGGGCGAAAAATCAACCAGCTCTCTTATTTCGAATATCGGTGTTATCAAAGCACCGAAGGAAATGGAGCAGTATATTGAAAATATCGCCTTGATTCTTGCGAGAGGAATGGTCAATGCTGCTCGTTGCGGTGCGGTTTCATATAACGGCACACTTGCCCTGACTCTTACAAATATTTATGACAGCACAAGGGTTCAGCGAGAACTTTTCACAACCCTTGTCAAGCTTGGAATACCCGTTAAAATCGAAAGTAACAGAAGTGCAGTAACAGGAGGTGAGGCCTGATGTCATATTGCGTAAACTGTGGCGTGGAGCTTGAAAAAGCCTGCAAAGCTTGTCCGCTTTGTGATACGCCCGTTATAAATCCGAGAGAAAAAAAGGATGAAAAAGTAATCCCTGCATATCCCGAGGAATTATCTATCCCAAAATCAACAAAAAAGCTTTATATCTGCTTTGTTGTCTCACTTGTGGTTTTGATCCCCTCGCTTGTGTTGATTATTCTGAATGCATTCATATTTAATAATCCCGTTCTGAAATATATTATTTCAGCTTTTGCAGTGGCTTGGGTATGGTTTCTTTTTCCTCTTTTATGGAAAAAACCCATTCCCTCGGTGCTCGTTGCATTTGATGCTCTGGCATTGATGGTATATTTCTATCTTTACCGTTTCAGCGGAGATGATTCGGGTTGGGTTTACGGTGTTGCGATTCCGATTGTTATTTTCCTTTGGGCAATCGTAAACGTGTTCTTGTTATGGCTTCGAAAACACAGAAGCAAAGGTGCAATCTGCATTGCAGTGCTTGGATCAATCAACTTTATGACCTTTGTTTCCGAAATAGCAAGCAGCCTGTTTTTGAAAGGTACACCCCAGATTATTGTTTCTCTCGTTATGACGGCTTGTTGCGTTTCGCTGATGATTTTCTTCACGGTTATGGAGAAGAGCAAACGCTTGAAGGCTTGGATGCAGAGAAAATTCTTCTTATAAAAAGTAAGCGTTTATACGCTTTGAAAGGACGATAAATATGAGCAAAAAAGTTGCAATTGCAGCAGGTATCGCTGCAGGTGTTGCGGCAGGCGTTACTGCAATCAGAGCTGCAAAGTTTGTGCCTGAAAAGAAAGAGTATCCCGAAGTTGCTCCCGAAAACGTAAACGTTCAGAGAGTTCTTGATAATCTTTCAAAGGCAATTTCGATTCCCACAGTCAGCTATCCCGAAAAGGAAAAGGTTGATTTTGAGCAGTTTAAAAAGTTCCACGAATTCCTTGAGGAGGCATATCCTCTTATCCATAAGAATCTCACAAAAGAGGTTGTTCTTGAGGCAAGCCTTATCTATAAGTGGGAAGGTACAAAAAGCGACCTTGATCCCATTGCTCTTCTTGCTCATCAGGACGTTGTTCCGATTTCTGCAGGCACAGAGGGTGACTGGACAAATCCTCCCTTCAGCGGATATAATGATGGCGAATTCATCTGGGGCAGAGGCGCCCTTGATATGAAAAACCATCTTATTGCCGTTATGGAAGCTGTTGAAACACTTCTTGAAGAAGGCTTCAAGCCTGAAAGAGACGTTTATCTTCTTTTTGGTCAGGATGAAGAGGTTGTTGCTTCGGGCAACGGTGGCGCAAAGAATATTATGCGCCTTCTTCAGGAGAGAGGTATTCACCTTGACAGTGTTATCGATGAGGGCGGCGCAATTATCCCTCTTGACGTCAAGGGCATTATTCAAAATAAAGAGCTTATCGGTGTAGGTATTGCTGAAAAGGGCTATACCGATATCGAGATCACCGTTACTGCAAAGGGCGGTCATTCATCACAGCCTCCCGTTCATTCGGCACTTGGTGAACTTGCAGAGGTTATCAGAGACCTTGAAGGCAATCAGTTCAAGGCAGAGCTTATGCCTTTTGCAAGGCATATGATTACAAGCCTCGCTCAGAGCTGCACTTATCCTCTCAGACTTTTCACCTGCAATCTTCCCTATATGGGTCCGATTGTAAAATACGGTATGACAAAAATTCCGTTTACCGCTTGTTTCGTAAGAACAACAACTGCAGTAACAATGGCAGAGGGCAGTCCTGCGGCAAACGTTCTTCCGCAGAAGGCAAGTGTTGTTGTTAATTTCAGACAGATGCCCGGCACAACGGTTGACGATCTTGTTGCTCATATCCGTAAGGTATGCCGCAATAAGAAAATTGAAATAAAGGTTCTCAAGGCAAAGGAAGCATCGAAATTCTCACCCACCGATTCCAGAGCTTTCGGAATTATCGAGGAGCTTTGCTGCCAGGATAACAAGAATGCAGTTGTTGTGCCTTATCTCGTAATGGGCGGCACAGATGCTTGTTATTATGAACCCATCTGTGAAAACATCTTCCGTTATTCACCTTATAAAGTAAGCGTTGAGCTTCTCCGTTGCACTCACGCAACAAATGAGAGAATTCCCGTTTCAGCCGTTGAGCCTGCGGTTGCATTCTTCAAGAAGTATGTAAGAAAGGCTTCAGCAGAATAATTTTGAAAGCGTGATAGAATGATTTCCGTTTTAATTGCACCCGATAGCTTCAAAGGTACACTTTCAGCGGCAGAGGTATGTGATATTGCGGAGAGAGCTTTCAAAGATACGATAAAAGACGTTGAAATAATAAAGCTCCCTGCTGCCGATGGCGGCGAGGGGCTTTGCGCTTGTTTTGAGGGATTTGCAAAGGGTAAGCGCATTTCTGCATCTGTTTCGGGAGTTTTCGGTGAGAAAATGACCGCGGAATATTTTATGCTTGAAAACAGCGTTGCCGTTGTTGAGATGGCTTCCTGCGCAGGCCTTGTTCTTGCGGGCGATAATAAAGACCCCGAAAGGGCAACAACCCTCGGAGTCGGTGAGCTTATGCTTCACGCAAAGGAAAACGGAGCGAAATCAATTCTGCTCGGTCTCGGAGGCAGTGCAACCAACGATTGCGGAATCGGAATGGCGACGGCACTCGGTTGGAGATTTCTTGACGAAAACGGAAATACCGTTGCTCCTTGCGGAAAAAGTCTTTCTGAAATCAAAAAAATCATTCCTCCCGAAAAACCGTTTGATTTGCCCGTAACTGCGGCTTGTGACGTTGAGAATCCTCTTTACGGCGAAACGGGTGCGGCTTACGTTTTTGCACCGCAGAAGGGTGCTGATGAAGCTGCCGTAATCCGACTTGATTCGGGTCTGCGCAGTTTTGCGGAAATAATCAGAAGAGACGTCGGAAAAGATGCTTCGCTTGAAAAAGGAGCAGGTGCCGCAGGGGGTATGGGCGCAGGTGCTATTGCGTTTATCAATGCCACTCTGAAAAAAGGAATCGATATTATTCTTGACGAATCGGGATTTGATTCCATTGCCAAAGATTGCGACCTTGTTGTAACGGGTGAAGGCAGACTCGATTTTCAGTCAGCCGACGGCAAGGTTATCTCGGGCATAGCAAAAAGAGCAAAAAAACTCGGCAAAAAGGTGATTGCGGTTTGCGGTTGCAGAGGAAAAGGTGCAGAGAAAATTCTTGAATGCGGAGTTTCTGCTATGTATTTCTCTGAAGAGAGTGAAAAGCCACTTGCCGAAATAATCCCGAATTGCAGAGAAAATCTGTATAAAGCGGTTTGCAATGCGGCTTTGAATATAAAAAGTTTGAAATAAAAATTACGCAACACCGAAATAATCGTTTTGTTGTTTCGGTGTTGAAAATCAGAATAAAATTGAATTTCTGAAAATGATTTACGGCGGATTTATCCGCCGTTTTTTTATTGTTGCCGAGGGCAAATTATTAGTGCTCCGAGGTTTGAAACGGAGCAAATAACAGCACGGAGGTGAAAAATGAAGCGATTTTTCAGGTCTTTGAGTGTGGTGTTGAGTGTGTTGGGCATATTGATTTTTTCTTTCATAGCCTATGCAGATTCAACCGTTTCGGATTCTTTTGAAAGCGTAAACGGTGAAACGGAAATCGGTTGTACCTTTTTGTCGCTTGAAGGTAACAGTGCTGTAAAGGCTTTGGGCTTTACAAATTCGGACGGCGAATACATAGCACGGCTTATGGCATTTGATTTATTTCCGATTAAAGAGGTCAGCGTGAATTCCGTTAAACGCAGATACGTTGGTGTGGGCGGCGACGTTTTTGGTATAAAGCTTTATACCAAAGGTGTTATGGCAGTTAAAATCGATTCGCTTGACGTAACAACGGGAGAGCAGAGTCCGGCACAGCTTGCAGGCATAAAATGTGGTGACTGCATTACCCACGTTGACGGCTCTGTAATTATCAATGCTGATGACTTTGTTTCATTCATCAGAAATTCGGGCGGCAAAGAGCTTTCGCTGACCGTTGAAAGGGACGGAGATACACTTAATCTTAAACTCACGCCCAATCCTTCGGAAAGCGGTAGCTATCGTGCAGGTCTCTGGGTCAGAGACAGTTCTGCCGGTATCGGTACGGTAACTTTCTATGACACCGAAAACAAGATTTTTGCAGGTCTCGGGCACGGAGTGTGCGATGTTGATACGGGCAAAATAATGCCTCTTTCGGGTGGCGAAGCGGTCAGAGCGACAGTAAACGGGTTCTACAAGAGCACTCCGGGTGATCCGGGTGAGCTTTGCGGTATTTTTTCTGAATCGGTGTTAGGTAGCCTTCGTGTTAATTCGGTAACGGGTATTTTCGGTGAGCTTAAAGAAAAAATTTCAGCAAAGCAAATGCCTGTTGCTCTTGAAACAGAGGTGCACGAAGGTGAGGCGCAGATTGTTGTTACGATTGACGGTAACGACGCACAGTATTATGATGCGCAGATAACAAAAATCTATCCTGCATCGGGTAATGAAGAAAGAAACCTGATCGTGAAAATTACTGATAAGGAACTGCTCGCAAAAACGGGCGGTATTCTGCAAGGTATGTCAGGCAGCCCGATAATTCAGAATTCGATGCTTGTCGGTGCAGTGACCCACGTTTTTGTAAACGACCCTACGCAGGGTTACGGCATTTTTGCACAGCGAATGCTTGAAACTGCAGATGAAATTATAGGTGCAACAAACAAAGAAGCGGCTTGAATGCGGTTGATAATACCATTATTTTCGGTTATAAGAGAGCAGTATGTCGGATGGTGCGATAAAAAATGGCAAAAAATGGTAAAATAATAATTGGGAATTATTGACAATTTTTATTGCTTATGGTAACATCTTCGTGAACAAAGCGTGACAAGAGTCGAACTCGCGGTGAAATTCTGTTTGATTTTTGTCACGCAAAATTACGGAGGTAAAATCATGAGAAAAATTCTGAAGGTGATGCTCACCGAGGATGGCAGCGAAACCTTGCACGAGCTTGCAGGCATTCTGCGTGCGAATAACTGCGAAGTTTCCACCGTTTTCAAAAACGGAACGCAGGTTATTGAAAGACTGAAATCGGGTGAGCAACCCGACGTGATGCTTATTGACGGATTTATGTCAGGCCTTGATGCACTTGGAGTGCTTCGTGAGGTTGAATCGATGAGACTTGAAAAAAGACCGATGATTATGGTGCTTTCTTCTGCTGATAACGAGAGATTTGAGAGCGAGATTCTTTCTGGTGGAGCTGACTATTATTTCCTTAAGCCCTACAATCCGTCAATGCTTGCAGAGAGAATAATTCAGTTTGCGAGCATTCATAATTCTGCTTCGGGCAGTAACGGAGTAAAGGATCTTGAGGTTGTTGTGAGCCGCATTATGCATCAGATAGGCGTACCTGCTCATATCAGAGGTTATCAGTATCTGCGTGAGGCAATCATCCTCTCTGTCAATAACAGTGAGATGATAAGCTCGGTCACAAAGATTCTTTATCCGACGGTTGCCAAAACTTTTAAAACAACTCCGTCAAGAGTTGAGCGAGCAATCCGCCACGCAATTGAGGTTGCGTGGGACAGAGGTGACGTTGACGTGCTCAGCTCCTATTTCGGGTATACTATCCAAAACGAAAGAGGTAAGCCGACTAACAGTGAATTCATCGCAATGATAAGCGATAATCTCAAGCTTCAGATGAAAGCTGTTTAAACTTTGCATACTTGTGCTGACCTAATCAAATCACTTTATCCGAGAAAAAATAAAGGCAGAGAGTGTTGATGCTCTCTGCCTTTTGTTATTATAAAATTTTATGCTGCAGCCATAAGTGAGATAATCAGACCCGTGAGAATAGGTGAAAGGTCAAATGCGCCTTTGGGGATTTTGAAGAAGTCATCCTCAACTTCAAATGAAATTTCATCAAAATAGGTGTTCTGAACTGAAAGTGTTGAAACGTCAACAACGTTGAGCATAACAAGGTTATCACCGTCATAATAGAATTTGCTTGTAACAAACTCTCTGTCGTTATATTCTTCAACGTAGTATTCCTTGCCGTTAACCTTTTCGGTATAGCTGTCAACATACTGGGTCAGACCCTGCGTGAGGTTTGCCGCATCCTTTACGAACTCCCAGATATCTGCGCCTGCAACGGGGTTGAAATCAAGCTTTACGTAGAAATAGGGGAGAGAGGGGAAGAAAGCGTAGATGCCGGTGTCGGATGCGATAACTCTGATTTTGATGAAGCCTGCGGTGTATTCGTAGGCAACAACGTTATCCTTGATAGCAATTGTGTTTTTTATATCAGATGAAAGGAAACCAAAAAGCATCGTTTTGCCCGAGTCAATAGTAACGAGCACCTCATCCTCGGTTTCAAATCTGTCAAGCAGAGCATCTGTTTTGGGCGTTTCTGCAGCGAATGCACTTACGCAGAAAACAGACGTCATCATAACGGTTGCTGCAAGAAGAATGCTTAAAAATCTTTTCATTTTGTTTACCTCCGTTTTTATTTGTTGATTAAACTATATCATATTTATCCGATTATTTCAAGCAGACGGCAGATAACTGCATTTGAAAGCAGGAAGCCCTGCTTTGTGAGTGCAATTTTTTCGCTGTCAACGATTACTAAACCGTGCTTCTGAAGAGCCTTTGCTTCTTCAAGAATACCGTGGGGAATCGTTTTGCCGAAACGGGATTTGAATTTTGCAAAATTCAATCCCTCTTTAAGGCGAAGAGTGAGCATAATATATTCTTCTTCGTCACCGCCCTCACCGTCGTCAACGGGAGGTTTGCCCTCGATAAAATCGGCAATGCTTCGCTCGTAATAAAATCTTTTCCCGTCAGCAAATGAGTGTGCCGCCGCACCGATACCGAGATATTCTTCGCATCGCCAGTATTTCAGATTGTGGCGGCTTTCATAATTTTCTTTCGAGAAATTTGAAATTTCGTACTGTGTGAATCCTGCTTTTTCAAGTGCGTTGACCGCTTCGAGATAAAGCTCGCTTGTTTCATCCTCATCGGGAAGAATGAGGGAGTCTTTTTTCTTATAGAAAAACGTGCCCTCCTCGATTTTGAGGATATATGCACTCACGTGAGCAGCACCGCTTTTCTTGCAGAATTCAACGGATTCAAGCAGACTTTCTTTTGTCTGATTCGGGATTCCCAGCATCAGGTCGAGCGAGATGTTGGTTATACCTGCCGCTTTTGCTCTTGCGATTGCTCTCTCAACGTCATCGCATCCGCCTCGTCTGCCCAGAGTTTTTCTTTCGCTGTCAACGGCGCTCTGTAAGCCGAGCGAAATGCGGTTGACTCCTGCCTTTGCCGCTTTTTCAAAATCAAAAACGGAATTTTCTGCACCCGTGTCGGAAGGGTTGCATTCGAGCGTAACCTCGCAGTTGTCAGTCATTCTGATATGCGAAAGAATCAGTGCAACGTTATCCGCACCGAGCAAAGACGGTGTGCCGCCTCCGAAATAGACGGTATCGTAAATTCGGTTTTCTTCGTCAATCTTTCTGCAAAGAGCCGCAACGTAAGAATCCGTAACTCCCTTTTGGGGAGCTACGGAATAAAAGTCGCAGTAAGGGCATTTGCCCTTGCAAAACGGGATATGAAGATAAAGTCCGATAGGTTTTTGTGAATTAGTCATTATCGTCAAGCTTGAGAACTGCCATAAATGCTTCCTGCGGAACTTCAACCGTACCGAAGTGGCGCATTCTCTTTTTGCCTTCCTTCTGCTTTTCAAGCAGCTTTTTCTTTC
>JAGBUT010000051.1 GCA_017630695.1 Clostridia bacterium | reverse complement strand
GCCGTTCTTTGTTTCTTCTGCGCGGAAACGTGTGTTTTCAAGAAGAACAACGTCACCGTCGTTCATAGCTGCAACTGCTGCCTTTGCGTTTTCGCCAACAACTGTATCGTCAGCTGCAAAAACAACTTCCTTGCCGAGCTTTTCGCTGAGTCTCTTTGCAACGGGAGCAAGTGAGAACTTTGCTTCGGGGCCGTTCTTGGGCTTGCCGAGGTGAGAGCAAAGGATAACTCTTGCGCCTTCTTCTATAAGCTTGAGAATTGTGGGCATAGCAGCGTTGATTCTGTTTTCGTCTGTGATAACGCCTTCCTTGAGGGGCACGTTAAAGTCGCAGCGAACAAGAACCTTCTTGCCCTTTACCTTGATGTCGTCAACTGTCTTTTTGTTAAGTAAGCTCATTTCAAATCTTCCTTTCAAATTTTTAAAGTAAGAACATACTTTACCAATTATTTATTTTATAATATTATGTCAATTTTTTCAAGCATTATTTATCGTTATTTTGCCGAATATAAAAGTATTTTTCCACCCCCGATTGTAAAGTACACAAAACAATTGACTCACATTTCCCCATTTGGTATAATATATTAATCATTTGCTGGGGAGAGAGTAAAAATGAGTATGTTTCAAATCATTATAACAAAGCTGATTTCCGTAATTCTTTCGGCAGTTTTCATTCCGTTTTCGATTCTCACGGGAGGTATCGACCTTGTAACGTCGGGCGGCCACACTGACACGGCAAAAACCAACGTTGTCGGTCTCGGAGCAATTTTCCGTTCGCAGGGTATGACAACCGACGGCGAGACCTTTTATTTCTCATCAAAAACAACGCTCATCCGCACAAAGACGGATGCAAAAACCGTTATCGATGCGGATTATTCCGCCATCCCCGATGAACTCAAGGAATTGGGCATCGCTCATATCGGCGGTTTGAGTTACTATAACGGATATATTTACGCAGGTATGGAGGACAGCAAGGTCTGGGACTATCCGATAGTCGGTATTTTCGATGCCGAAACCCTTGATTTTGTTGATTATTACGTCCTCGATTGCGAAACCGTCACAAGAGGTCTGCCCTGGGTCTGCGTTGACCCCGAAACGGGTTACCTCTATTGCACAGACCACTCAAAAATCCCCACGAAGCTCCTTGTTTACGATACCGCAAACGAAATGGAATTCGTCAAGGAAATTCCGCTTTCATTCAGCGTACCTTCGATTCAGGGTGCGGAGTTTTACAACGGCACTCTCTATGCCGCAACAAACGATGAAACAAAGGCAATTTACAAAATCAATCCTGAAAACGGTGAGGTTGAAAAGTATCTTGACAGAAACCTCCTCGGCGGTGAGGGCGAAGGTATGACCTTCCTCACGAAAGAAAACGGCGAAACCGTTCTCGTTGCAATGGATATGGGCACAATCTTCGTCAATGCTTTCATCAGAGAATACCCTGCAGAATAAGGTGAATTAAATGAAAAACAATAAAACCGCAATAATCATCGCTTCGGTTGCCGTTGCCCTGACGGCTGTTATCTGTGCCGTTGTTTTGGTGCATTTCAGCGGCAAAAAAGCTGAAGCACCCTCAACCACTGCAGAGCAAACGGCTGACGTTTTCAACCCCGTAACAGAGCTTACGGCTCTGCCCGAAACCCTGCCGTCAATCCCCGAATCAACCCCATCTGTACCCGAATCACAGACTGCTCCCACAGAGCAGCCTTCCGTTACCGACGTGCTGACAACGGTTGTTCAGTCAACAAACAAAGCGTTCAAGGAAGTTTTCAGAATGCCGACGGCTCCGAAATACGTTGAGCCCGATACGGATATCGACTTCGAGACCGCAAAGGTGCTTTCATACAAATACGACCCCGACGGCGGTTATTTCTATACCGATGATAAGGAATGTTGGCAAAGAAATTTCGGCTTCAATGAGGGCTACGACAGTATGGCTCCCCTCGGAATGATGAATTACGATACCGTCAGAGTCAAGTTCACCTATGACAACAAGGAATGGCTCGTTCAGATGTGGAAGGGTCAGTACGGCTATGCTTTCGTCGGCGGTGAGGTCGGAGTTTATACCCGAAAGGTCGGTGCAGGCGGCACTCATTACAATTGCGCAAAGCAGGAAGATTGGCTGAATATGGAGATGGCTTTCGTCTGGGATAAGGGTCGCACAGGCAATTATCAGACGGTATTCGTCAGAGACTATACGCAGTATTGGTGGTGCACGGGCTTCGTACCCGGCCTTGAAACGGGCGCACCGAGAGACCAGTTCAGACTCATCACCCATATCACCTTCAAATCAACCGAAATGGCGGAGCTTTTCTGTCAGGCATTTGAAAAACAAGGCTTCACAAGGGTGGCAAAGCTCAACAATAACGAAATCGATACCTTCGTGCAGGTCGGCGCAGACGTTGCGTTCGTATGGCAGGATATAGCGGATAATTAACCGAAAGATAACCAAAAAGGCTGACTCACTTTAACGTGAATCAGCCTCTTTTTTATTTAAGCTCCGTTATTCTTTCAAGTCTTTTGGTTATCGTTCCGTTTTCAAAATATCGCTCGTCGATAATGTAAATTCCCATCTCCTCCGCCCTTTCACGAACGGGGAATTCTCTGCCGACGTATTTCGTCGTTGCAACCATACCGATTGCAAGGTCACCGCCGAATTTCTTCTTGATTGCGTAAATCTCGTTGAGGTCGTCGTTGGTCGGCACTCTCGTTTTGCAGGAGATGAAAACGGGAAGCACTCCCCTCGTCATCACAACGTCAACCTCGTTTCTCGGGGTCGAATCGGCAACGATGCCCGAAAGACTTTCGTTTCTGTTGGGAATATCCCAAACGAATTTCACGCTCGTCTGAACGTCGTCGAATTTATCGCTCTGCATTGCGGCAAGATAGACCGCAAGTTCAAGCCACACACCCTCGTTGACAAGCAGATTTGCCAGCTCTGCGCTCGCATATCTGAAGCTGACTCTTTTTCTGTTCTGCGGAAAATCAAGATTTTTTATCGCACCCGTTCTCTCAAGCTCACGCATAACGGATTCATTACACGTAAAGCTCTTGCCGTTGCTGTCCTCAAAATAAAACGGTGCGTTAACTTCGAGATTGACGGAATCCTTTTCGCTCACACCTTTTGAAACCTGCTGAAGATATTTGACAAATCTGTTCCAGACCTCTCGGTTTTCAAAATAAGCTCTGACAACGTTGCGGATAATCTGCCAATCGTTTTCGTCGAAATCGGTGTTTCTTGAGCTTGAATAAATCGCACCGCCTGCAATGGTGATAAACGCTTCACAAGTGAGCGAAACGTTGACCTGCTTTGTTTCTTCGCTGCCGAGAAAACGAAAAACGTTTTCTTTTCTGTCATAGAAAACGACCTTCGTGCCCTCTGGAATCAGGCTGCCTGCCGCAACGAGAGCAAGGTCTCTGCCGCCCGTAACGTCAACGGTGCATTCGTTTCCCGCCTCTTTTTCTCTGCGGATGACCTCCCCGAGTTTTCTGCGCATTTCGTCAAAATCGTTTGAGTCGGCGGCAACAAAACTGAAGCTGCAGTCAAGACCCGTGAGAGAAGCATATTTTTTCGCCGCCGAAACGGCATCGATATCGAGCGACTCATAATCACCTATGAAGCAGACCTTCTGCGGCTTGAAAACCGTTGCCGCAAGATAATTATAAATCGGCTCGGTGTCAAAAAGTTCAATCAAAGTTTTCATTTTCAAACCTCTTTTGAAGAAGATAAATATATTTTACCACGAAAAATCAATTTTTTCAACAAAGCCAATCTTGATATTGCAAAAGAAAAATGCTATATTCTTTTTGAGGTGTTAAATATGAAATGCTTTGATTTTATAGAAAACAAAAAACTGCAGAAGCAGATTGAGTTCACCGTTGAGATTGATAAGATGAAGCTGATTCTGCGCAGAAACCTTGTTGCCGACGGC
>JAGBUT010000050.1 GCA_017630695.1 Clostridia bacterium | reverse complement strand
CATTAAAAGAAATTCTGATGGTCAATATCCCCGCAAGTGTTGCTGTTATCGGTCTTGTTCTTTACTTTTTCGGCATGGCAATCGTGTTTGTTACAAGTCCTTTGAAGAATGCTGAAAGCTTTTCAATCAAGCCCGTTGATAACGCAGGCAAAACCGAAATCAGAGTTTATTACGGTGGTATTTCATTTGCTCTGGGCGCATTTCTTCTTTATTTGACAATCGCTCTTGAAACTCCCGTTTATTCACTTGTGGGCGGTCTTTTCTTCGCAACAACCGTTTTTGTAACAAGAACAATCTTCCTTTGCGTTGACAAGGGTTGGAAATGTCCCTATACAAAGCTTGCAATCCCTGCAGAGGCTCTGTTTGTGGTTGCACTGTGGGTTTGCTTTGCGCTTTCAAAAACAATGTATTGATTCCTGAATATCGGGATGCAAAAGAAGCTTCTTTCGTCAGAAGGAGGCTTCTTTATTTTTATATATTAATTTGTATATAAGTATAGACTTTTATAATGGCATTTGTTATAATAAGATGATATTATAGGTGTAGAAGGCTCTTTTTGAGGAGTTGACTATAACACCCACGGAGGTGCTTCCTTTGCAAAATAATCAAAATAAATTATCTGCCGTCGGAAGCGGTATGCAGAGTTTTTTTAGCTCAAAAGCATTCTGCTATCTTGCTCCCTTCACGGCACTTGCGACATATCTGATTTATATGATTGTGACGGGTCGTATGGAGTTTATGAAAGGCTATTACGAGCTTTCATATCTTTTTACATATGACCACGGCTTTGTTTCAAAAGGCTTTGTCGGAGAGATTATAAGCTGGTTTGCCGATACCGTAACGCCTGACATAATCAGGGGTGTATCGATATTCGGTGCTGCGTTGCTCATTGTGGCGGCATCACTTTGCTTCGGAAGTGTGCTTGATAAAACCCGTGATGACCGCACAGCTTTTACCGCCGCCGCAGTGATAATTGCAATCCTTTGCTTTGCACCTTTCACTTTCAGAATTCATCTGATTGAAATGAAGCAGGATAAATTTATCTGGGCTTTTGCTCTTTTTGCCGTTTATTTCTCACAGTTCAGATTCGGAATCTGGCTTGTTCCGATTTTCTGCCTCATTGCAACGCTGATCAATCCGCTTTTCCTTGTTGGCGGTATGCTTCTTGTTTCGATTATTCTTCTGCAGAAATGCAAAGAAAGCGGTTTCGCTCTCAAGAATATCATCATCTGCGCAATTTCTTACGTAGGAATGATTGCTCAGGGAGTTTACTCGGTTGCTTCCGGTAAGAGTCACGGTTTTGCAGATCCCTACGAGATGATTGATTTTTATTTCAGCCGTTATACGGGAACACTTTCTGAAAGTGAACTCAATCTGCTTGCAGGCAAGCATCTCATCGAATATTTCGGCACAAGAGATGCCGCATTTTTCAAAAACATTTTCAGACTATACGTTCTTGAAAGCAACGTAGGAGTTTATACTATTCTGAACGCTGTATTCTTCGCATTGCCTCTTATCGTGCTTCTTGCAATTTTCTGGAAGAAATCCATTAAAGCAGAGCCCGATAAATTCAACAAATTCATCTTTTTACTTTGCCCTGCAACGCTCGTTTCGATTGTATTTATGACGTTGCTTGCATGGGGTGCAAGATTCTTCTTCTACAGCTATATCGTTCAGATCGGTTTGCTGCTTTACTTTATCGCAAACAAAAACGAAGCTGTGATGAAGGTTATCGGAGAAGTTACTGATTTCTGCAAAAAGCATACGCTTGTTTCGGCTGCTGCCGTGATTTATTTTGCAGTTTTCTTTAATTAACAAATACCCGAAAAGGTGGATAATATGAAAATGAAATCAGAAAACACAGCAAAGTCGGGAATTATTTTCATAACTTTGCTGATGGCTATCAAAACGGTTTTTACACAGCCGATATATAACAAGCTGCCGTTTCTGAACGGACAGACCGGTTTAAGCACTTTCGAAGTGTTGGCGGCGGTTGGCGCACTGATTCTTTCGGTGATGGTTTCGGTATTCCTTATCAAAGCGGCAAAGAGTATCGGCGAAAACGCAACTCCGCTTGTGCTTCTTGCAGTTGCGGAACCTATTCTTATAACAACGGTGAGCAGCTTTTTTCACGCTCTTGCGGCTGTGATTACGGTTATCTGGGTTGCTTTCTGCCTCGGTTCAAAAAATAAGATTGCTTCAGCGGTTGTTTCAGTTGTTTGTGCAGCGGTAATTTCATTCGTTATGCCGAATGCAATCTTCAGCTACGTTATTCTCGGTGTTATTGTTTCGCTCATATCAACGTGGGGCGATTCAAAGCTTTTCGGAATAATCTCTGCGGCGGCATCTGCAGCGGTTTCAGTGATTCTGGTGTCGGTTATCGATATTGAAACCAGAATGAATATGAAGATTTCAGGTCTGTTTTATAATTTTGGCGGCAACGAGTGTGCTCCCGTCAGCTTTGCAAATCTTACCTACTCACAGAAATTATCGGATATTTTATCCCGTTTCAGTGATGCGGTGGGTGCATCTCTGCCTGTTATTGCAGCAGTAGTTTTTGTTGCCGTTACGTTGTTTGCATACAAGGCTGATTATACCGACGGCAAGAAAACTTCGGATGAGCTTAAAAAAGAGAAAGTAACGGCAGTTATCCTGATGACCGTGCCCTATGCTTTCTCGTTCTTTGCTTCAATTGTCTGCACGGGCATAAGCGGTATTATGGGATTCAACTTTGTTCCCGTAATCATCATTCTTGCTCTTGCACTCAAGGGAAACAAGGCTGTTGCCTATGCGATTGAAAAGCTCGGTGAATTCGCAAAGACACATCCCGTTTTATCGGTTGTTGCGCTTGTATGGTTGGCTTCGGGCACAGTCGGATTTGTTTACGCATCCGAAACCAGACTTTTCGATTACACAACCCAGTTCGTTATGTAATTTGCGTTATACCGACAGTTACAGACGGCTGAACGGCACGCAGATAATTTGTAACAATTGACGGAGCAGATTTATGATAAAGATTTTAAAACCCGATTTTGTTTTTGAAGATGAAAGAGGAAGCCTCGTTCAGCTTGTAAGAGAGGGATACAAACAGATTAACGTTGTTACCTCAAAAGCAGGCGTTGAGAGGGGCAGACATTTTCACGCTCTGAACCGAGAAGGATTTTACGTTGTTGAAGGCTCTTTTACCGTTGAAGCAAGGCTCGGGGATAAGAAAGAGCAATTCAGCTTCAAAAAGGGTGATATGTTTATCATCGAGCCGAACGTTATTCACACCTTTGATTATATTGAGGATTCGGTGCTTGTTGCGTTTTACGATAAGGGAGTTGAACTCCCCGACGGCACAAAGGATATTATTGCGCAGGAGGATGCCTGATGGAAGCAATTATTCTTGCAGGCGGTTTCGGCACGAGACTGAAACCCTGCGTTGACGATTTGCCCAAGCCTCTTGCACCCGTGGGCGGCAGACCGTTTATTGAATATCTGCTCGATTATCTTTGCGTTAACGGTGTTCACCGAGCCATAATCTCAACGGGATATATGGCTGAAAAGATAGAGGCGGCAATCGGCTACACATACAGAGGGATGACGGTTGATTATTGCCGTGAGGATTCACCTCTGGGTACGGGCGGAGCAATAAAAAAGGCTCTCGGAATGTGCAAAGATTCCTGCGCCGCAGTTATTAACGGAGATACGTTTTACGACGTTGACCTTTTTGAAATGAGCAGGGTGCATTCTGAATCGGGATGCCCGATTACAATGGCAGCAAAAATGCTCCGAAACGTTGAGCGTTCAGGTTTTATCGAAGCATCCGACGGTGTGCTCTGCGGATTCCGTGAAAAGGGTGTGCAGGGCGCAGGTCTTATCAACGGCGGAATTTATATAATTGAAAAAAACGCACTCAATGCTGTCAGCGAAGAAAAATTTTCGTTTGAAAAGCAGGTGCTTGAAACGCTTCTTATGCCCGTGAGGGTGTTTGAAAGTGAGGCGTATTTCATCGATATCGGCATTCCCGAAGAGTTTGCAAGGGCGAATTCGCAAACGGAAATGCTGAAATCAAAAAGAAAATGAAGACAGCCTGTCTGATTTTTCGGATTTGAAGCAGGTGTTTAGATTTTGAAAAATGTTTATTTTGTTCAGGTCGGATTTGCGTTTGATAAATCCGTTTATCTGCCTTACGCAACGGGCACGATTGTAGCCTACTGCAAGAGCAGACCTGAAATTGCAGCTGAATATGATTTCAAGGAGATTATCTTCCGCAGAGACGATATTGAAAAAATCGTTGACGGAATGGAATCCCCTTATATCGCTGCGTTTTCAACCTACGTGTGGAACGTTGAATTCAACAAGGCGCTTGCGAAAGCGGTTAAAGAAAGATACCCCGAGTGCATAATTGTTTTCGGCGGACACAGCGTTTCAGACAGGATGGAATTCCTGAAAAACGAGTATATAGATATTCTCACGCTCGGTGAGGGCGAAGAGGTAACGGCAAACCTGCTTATCGCACTCAAAGACGGCACAGACCTGAGTGATTGCTGCGGCATCGCATTCAGGGATACCGACGGCAGCCTGATTCTGACGGCTCCGAATTGCCCCGAAACGGTTGAGAATTATCCATCACCCTATCTTACGGGAGTTTTCGATTCGATAATCGAAAAGAATCCCGACACGATGTTTGACACCATCATCGAAACCAACAGAGGTTGCCCTTATAATTGCTCGTATTGTGATTGGAGCAACCACAAAAAGCTCCGACTTTTCCCGATGGAGAAGGTCAAGGGCGAACTTGAATGGCTCTCCAATCATAAAATTGAATATTGCTTCTGTGCAGATTCAAATTTCGGTATGTTTGACAGAGACGTTGAGATTGCCGAATATATCGTTGAGCTTAACAGCAAAACGGGTTTTCCGAAGGTGTTCAGACCCTGCTATGAAAAAAACAGTGCAGAAAGAGTTTTCCGTATTTCGCAGATTCTTAATTCCAGAGGAATCGATAAGGGTGCAACAATGGCTTATCAGACCCTCTGCGATGATGCGCTTAAAAATATCAACCGAAAAAACCTTACGATGGAGCATTTCTCCGACCTGATGGCAAGTTACACGCAGGCGAATATCCCGACCTATTCCGAGCTGATTCTCGGTTTGCCGGGTGAAACGGCAGAGAGCTTTTGTCAGGGTCTTTGCAAACTGCTTCGTGCAGGTCAGCACAATTCAATCAGCGTTTACTATTGCGAGCTTCTTCCGAATGCTCCGATGTGCGACCCCGATTATATGAAGAAGTTTGAAATCGAGCCTATTAAGGTGCAGTTCAACCATATCCATTCCGCAAGCGGAAAGAAGGATCTTATCCCCGAATATTCCTATCTTGTCCGTTCAACGAGCACGCTGACCCGTGACGGATGGGTATATGCTAATCTGTTTTCAATCTGTCTGCAGTGTTTCCACAGCCTCGGACTTTTCAGATATTTTGCAATCTACGCTTACTATGCGCTTGGCGTTGATTACTACGATTTCTATAAATCCCTGCTTGATTATTGCCTTGCAGACGAGGGGATGACGGGCAGACTTTTCAGAGAAATCAAGAAAAAGCTTGACGGCTCACTTGAAGGCGAGTGGAATCACAGCAATCCCGTTTTCGGCAACGTAACGTGGTTCTTTGAGGAAGGTCTTTACCTTGAATTTCTTCACGCATTCAACGAGCTTGAGGCTTTTGCCGACAGCTTTGTCAAGCCGATGTTCAGCGATGAAAACGTTTATACCGAGCTTAAAAAATTCCAGCTCGGTGTGATAAAGCTTCCGTTTGAAGAGGGCAGAGAAGTTGAATGCGGATATGATTTTGCCGCATATTTCAAGAATATCGGCAAGGCAAACGCATCAGTGCCCGAAAAGAAAAAGACGGCATATTCATTCAGCGCAACTAAAAAATATGAGGATTGGCCGACCTTTGCAAAAGAAACCGTTTGGTACGGCAGACGCAAGGGCGCAACTCTTTATAGTGTTGGATGATTCTCAGATAACGCAAATCCCGAAAGGTCAGTGAATTTTTTTGAAAAGGAAGATTTATTTTTTTCAAGTAAATTATTCATACGGTAAGGCGGCACATATCCCTTATACGGCAGGGCAAATTTCAGCCTATGCCTTTGCAGATGCCGCAGTTGCGGAAAACTACTGCCTTGAAAGAATTTTCTTTCTTCGCGAAAACGTTGACCGTTTACTTGAAAAAATTGAAAATCCGAGTGTTGTTGCTTTCTCAACTTACATATGGAACTGCAATTTCAACAAGGAAGTTGCGAAAAGGATAAAAGAAAAGTATCCGGATTGCGCCGTTATTTTCGGCGGACATCACGTTGCCCCCGGCGGCGGTATGCTTGAGGAATGCCCATATATTGATTATCTGCTTCACGGTGAGGGCGAAGTGATATTCCGCAGGCTTCTGCGTGCGCTCATCGGTCTTGAGGAAGCAGCAGAAATCCCCGGAATCTCAATGAGAACGGAAAACGGAATTCTCACAAATCCCGAAATGATTTCAACCGAGTGCGATTTTCCGTCACCCTATACGGGCGGATATTTTGACACAATCATTGCGGAAAATCCCGAAAAAGATTTTATGGCACTTATCGAGACGTCAAGAGGATGCCCCAATTCCTGTGCATACTGCGACTGGAGCAGTATGAAATCAAGAATACGCAAGTTCCCGCTTGAAAGGGTTTACAGCGATATTGAATGGGTTGGCAAAAACGGAATTTTAGGTCTCGGTTCTGCGGATTCCAATTTCGGAATGTTTGAAAGAGACGATGAAATAACCGATAAAATTATTGAAACCAAGAGGCTTTACGGCCGTCCGATAGGCTTACAGACTTCATATGAAAAAAACAGCAACAAGCGCGTTTTTGAAATCGGCATGAAGCTTGAAAAAGCAGGGATGAGCAAGGGTATAACTTTGTCACTGCAGTCGATGGATGAAACCGTGCTTGAAAATATCGGAAGAAAAAACATCGGCACGGAAACTTTTTCGGAGTTGATGGAGCTGTATAACAATGCGGGCGTAGCAACCTATACGGAGCTTATTCTCGGTCTGCCGGGAGAAACCGTGCAGAGTCTGGTTGAATCGCTCGATAAACTGCTTAATCTCGGTCAGCATAATTCGATTTATATTCACAACTGCGAGTGGCTTCCTTGCTCGATAATGGGTCAAAAGGATTACGTTGAGCGCTACAAAATCAAAAGGACGGTCATTGCTCTCAATCAGCCTCACAGAAGCGCAAACGATATTGACGAGATACCCGAATATTCATCAATCGTCACCTCAACTTATTCGATGACAAACAAAGACTGGAAGCTGATGAATATTATTTCAGCGGTTGTTCAGGCCTGCCATCATATGGGTTTGTTGCAGTTTTTTGCGCTTTATCTTTACAACGAAGGTATGAGCAGCTATAAGAATTTTTATTGCTCATTTGTCGACTATTTTTATCCGAAGAGTGAAAGTGCGGTGGGCAGAGCGTTGCACTGCATAGAAGACAGTCTTGACGAGGTGCTTGCGGAAAGAGGCACTCTGAGTATCTGCGACCTGCGCTTCGGAGATGTTCTCTGGACTTTTGAAGAATATCTTTTCCTCAGCCTGACCTATGAAGCGGAAGAGTTTTATTCTGAAGTTAATGAATTTCTCGGCAGATTCGGTATCGACGGCGAGATATTCAATGAGCTGATGAGATTTCAACGCAATATGACGAAACAGCCGTTTGACGAAACGGATGAATTCAGTTTTTCATACGATTTTCTTGATTATTTCAGGAAAATTGTTGACGGCAAAAAGGCAGTTCTTGAGAAAGTTGAAAACACAGTATCTGTTGAAACCAAGCCGTTTGATTCGTGGGAGGATTTTGCCAGGGTTGTAGCATGGTTCAGCAGAAAAGACGGCAAGAGCACCTATTTCCGACAAGCAAAATCAGAACGGAGTAATTTATAAAATGGACAGAAAGAAACTTTATCTTGTTCAGATAAATGTAACATACAGCAAGTCGATTGCATACCTGCCGTATGCTGCAGGCTGCATTGCCGCATACGCAATGAGCGACGCACAGGTGCACAGTAAATATGACCTTGCGGAAATTCTCTGTATTCGACATACGCTTGAGGAATCCTTTGCGAAATTTGAAAATCCCTCGGTTGTCGGCTTTTCCTGCTACGTGTGGAATATGGAATATAATCTTCGCCTTGCAGAAATGATAAAGAAAAAGTATCCCGACTGCCTTATTGTTTTCGGCGGACACAACGTGCCTGAGGACACTTCGCTTCTTGAAAAGCACGGTTTCATCGACGTGCTGATTCACTCGGAGGGCGAAGAGCCTTTTGCAAATCTTCTCAAGGCATATGACGGCGACGGCGATTTTTCTGCAATTCCCGATATTTCATTCAGAAAAGGCGGTGGCTTCGTTACAACCGAAAAGAAAAGAATTTACGATATAACAAACTATCCTTCACCCTATGCGGCAAAGATTTTTGACCGTGTGATTGAAAAATATCCCGATATCACATTCCACGCAACGCTTGAAACAAACAGAGGATGCCCCTACGGCTGTGCTTTCTGTGACTGGTGCT
>JAGBUT010000049.1 GCA_017630695.1 Clostridia bacterium | reverse complement strand
TAAAAAATCTGTAGACCCCTCGCAAAATCTCCTTTATAAATTAAATAACGTAAGATATGGCATTCTAAAAAATGCCTTGCCCTTATAAGGGCCTACAGCGGTTTAACCGCAATCTTTATGGAGGTGCAAAACCATGACAAAAGCAAAACGACTCCTTGCTGTGCTTATGGCGATGCTGATGATTATATCAGCAGCGTTCCTTCCGGCATATGCAAAAATGCTCCCCGGAAACCAATACGTGGTTCCCAAAAAAACATACAACCAGAAGTATTACTTCGATCCTGAACAGGGTGCAGGTTGGCTTCTTGACCAGCTTGACCAGCTTCTGGCTGAGGCAAACATCAAAATTGACCTTGAAGATGAAATCGGCGGAACTGCGATGGGTCTCATTAACGGTCTTGTTTCCGGTGATGGTTACAAACTCTCGGATATCAACAACACCCTTGACCTGACTTCAATCGACAAGGCGGTCGAGTCACTTTACGTTACCCTCACGATTGTTACCAATTCAGGTCTTTTGAACTTTCTTGGTGGTTTGTTCGGTGACCTTCTTAACGATGAATACGGTCTTAAGGTTGATGGCCTTAATCTCTCAATCAAAAGAGGTCAAAGAAGCCAGAACTTTTCAGGTGGTTCCAATGACCTTGATGTTCTCTATATGATTCTTAATTGGCTTAACTCACTCAGACCTATGATTAAGAAACTTGTTATGGGTCAGTTTAGTTTAGGCAGTATTATCGAAGGCATTCTTCCCGGTGAAATTAAGCCTATTTTATCCGATCTTCCCGGTTACCTCAAGCTGATGCTTTATCAGATGCTTATTGACTCTGAAGCAACAGCTCTTCCCACAGACACCGCTACACCTATTGATGACGGTCTCCAGAAGGTTATCAACTGGGCTCTTATCACAGGTACAAGTGCAGAGGCAGGCGGTATGACATCACTTCTCGGTGAAAATGCAGAGCCTCTTATGCCTTACCTTGCAAACCTTGAAGAGCAGGGCGCTGCAAACCTCAAGGGCGTTGCTATCAAGGTTGACCACAACGGCGACGGCGTTCTTGAAGACAAGACAATGAGCTTCTATCAGCTTGTTGCTAACGTTCTCGACGCTCTCCTGAACGGTATGCTTGCTCCCATGCTCGGCGAACTCATCGCTGACCTCGTTGGCGTTGAAATCACAGAGCAGTATCCCGAAGGCGATCCCGCAATCTTCTCCGATATGATGTTCAACACCATCCTCGGTGCTGTTGAATCACTCGCAGAGCAGAACGGTGCTCCCAACCTCGAATACACAGAAGAACAGAACGCAACTCCCATGGGCAAAATCAATGCTCTTATGGACTGGTTCTTCAATAAGGGCGGTCTTGATACCTTCATCAAGATTGACTTCTGGGGCATCCAGCTTACAGATAACTTTATGTCACTCCTCGGTGACCTTGGCAGACTTGCTATCAACCTTCTTCCCGGTCTCCATGGTGATGACCTCTTCGGTTATACCAGCAAGATTGCTTACACTGCAGAAGAACTTAACCTCATCTATTTCTACAAGACCAATGCAAACGGTCAGTACGTAATCTGCGAAGATACCGAAGAGGGCGCAATTGACCAGACTTACGTAACATACGAAAAGGGCGAAGTTATTTACGCAACAGCTTGGGATCCCGATACAGAAGCTCCCATCGCTTATAACTATATGTCCAACCATCAGCCCGTTGATATTGATGCTGATAATGCAGGTTCAGATTCCTACAGAAACGCATCTCTTATCAGACCCAACTATATCATCACAAAGGATCAGGTATTTGCTTGCCTCATCAAGATGGTATTCAACGGCTTCATTGACGGTTGCTACTGGCCTGAGTGGACAACAGATATGCCCTCAGTTCTTGCTTACGCAATGGCAGCTCTTGCTGCTCCTGCTCTTCCTCACGGTAACTTCTTCGCAAGACTTGATGCTTATCATCAGACAGGCGGCGTAGCTCCCATCTCCGATGCAAACGGCAACTCTGTTGAACCCATTCCCTACTACACAATCAAGAATGGCATCGAAGTTCCCACCGGTGCTCTCGATATCGGTGCTGCTCTTGCAGCTTACTACCTTAACGCCGTCTTTGATTTCCAGGAACATGAAATGCTTACTGACGTTGGTACAACCTTCGAGCAGTTTGTTGCAGAATTCCTTATCTGGGCAGCTGATAAATATCTTCCCATTCTTGTCGGTAATTTCAATGATTCAACAGGCACCTTCACCGGCTCAGGTATCTGGAACAAAGCTTTCAACAGTCTCATCAGCTCTATCTACAGCGACTACGCATCAAGAACACTTAAAGCTACCCCCAACTGGGATGCTGTTTACACATTCCTTGACGTTACTCTTCTGAAGCTTATCCCTGCAGGTTGGCTTCCCGCTCACATCAACACAGCCTTCGATCTCTTCGACGGTTGGCTTCTTAACAACCTTCTTAAGTTTGACCTTCAGGGTATTCTTGGTATCTTCTCAACTAACACAGATGAAAGCACCGACCTTCATCAGCCTGCTCTCACAGTTATTATCAGAATCATTGACCGTGTTCTCGGTCTTGTATTCAACGGCAACCCCGTTCTTCTTCCCATAAGCGGACGTTCAGGTGTTAACGCTGACGGTGTTGCAAATGTATTCATTAACCACACAAGCATCACTTCACTTGATACTCTCCTTGATGCATCAAGTGAGAGCTCTGCACTTCCTACATTTGTTGACCAGCTTTTAGCGTTGCTTATATCTAATAAAGAAAGTCTTATGACAACACTTCTTCCTCTGATCATGGGCGGTGCATATGAAAAGCCCTATGATAAAGAATTCGGATCAGCCGCTAACCTTGTCGACGATGACTGGTTAACAGCAGAGGGTTACGGCAGAGATTTGTCAACCTACACTGTTGATGAACTTCAGTGGTATATCGATATGTTCAGAGCTGACGTTAACGCAATTAAGGGCGCAACAAAATATGCAACCAGAGAAGAAGCAGAAGCAGCAATCACAGATGAATCCAAGCAGTATATCAAGGCAGTTTCATTTGATCCCCAGCAATTTGATGAAAACGGCGAAGAAATCTACGACGGCTTCTATATCTACACAAAGAACGACTATTATCTCTCCGCAACTGAAACTTTTGTAACAGATACAAAGAACGGTGAAGATAACAGCTATTCAAATTTCAGCAACTTCACTTATTCACATCTTGTTCCCAGAACCTACGAAAGACCCTACGTTCTCTATGAAGACTACGTAGATGACGCAACAAGATATGTATATGATTACAGAGCTTACGAAGTTGAAGATTTTGGTGTGCATGGATATGTATATAATAACCTCAAGAAAGCTCTTAATGATGCTGAAGATGTTATTGCAACCAACGATTCAATACAGGATGAGCTCAGCGATGGTTACGGCCAGTGGCAGAGATATTTCATTCAGACAAGAATATTCCAGCATGACATTGTTGATACCAACGGTGACGGTGTCTCCGTAACCAACAAAAACGACTCCGACTATAGAGAGCACGAAGAGAACTGGCTTGGTCAGACAACACAGGAAGAAGTTCCTGTTGACTCCGCGCCCTCAGCTCCTGGTACTGCAATGCTTCCCTTCGATATCGGTACTAACAGCTATTACAACGGCGCAACCTACACTTATCTTGATCTTAATATTGATGATTACGTTACTCTTAATCCTGCAAACTATTCATTCTCATCAGGAGCTTATGCAAAATATCCCCAGCTTGTTGAAGCTTATAAAAAAGGCTTGGATCCTGAATATAATATTGTTATCCCCGATGTTGAAGCTGAAGAAATCGTAAGAGCAACTCTTGGAACACTTTCCTTCGATATCACAACAAGGGATGAAAACGGTAACTATCCTGCTGGCACATTCCAGTGGAATTCACTTACCTCAACCCAGCTTCAGGATATCACAAACTTCTGCAACAGCATTGATTATGTATTCACATATGATGTAGAAGCAGGCACATACGAAATTTCAAGACCCTACTTCAAATTCATTGATGAAAGCTATATTGTTTTCGCAACATCAAATAAGGTTCAGGATGTAGATGCTTGTCCTCCTGTAGCATTATCCGGTAGTACAGACTACAATAAAAAAATTGATGACTCAATGTATTATGCATTCATTTCATTCATGTCAGGTCTTGAGGATAACAGAAAGGCTGTTTACAACGCTATCGAACTTATCACTGACCGTGCTGAAGAGTGCGCAGAATACAGATCTAACAATAAGATCGATACCACAATGATTAAGTGGGCTATGAACCTCGCTGAAATCAAGAACGCTTATGAAAACGGCGAATCAGGTATTCGTAACCGCAAGATCATCGGTGTTAACGCTGACGGTACTTACATGTACTCAAAGGTTTACACTCAGAGCTCCTACGATGAATTCCGCAAGGCATATGACTTCGCAAGATGCCTTGACCTTGCACAGCAGGGTCTCATCCAGTCCAAGGGTCTTACACAGTCAATCGTAACAGAAGCTTTCCAGAATCTTCTTAAGACGTTCAACAACCTTGTTCTTTACACAGGTGACGCTGACTTCACTCAGCTTCTTGAGTATATCTCAATCGCTGAAGGTATGATCAACAACCCCAACAAGAACGATGCAGAGCTTGGTTACACTCCCGACTCACTTGCAAACCTTGAATCAGTTTACGCTGATGTATTCCAGGTTTCAATTGATAAGACAATCGACTGCGAAGGTCAGCAGATTGTTGACGCAGCAGCTGCAGAGCTTCTCACAGCTATTAACAACATCGTTTATAACTCCGTTCCCAAGATCGTAGCTACCGTTGCAGGCGGCGCTCTCACAGAAATCACTTCTGCTCCCGGCGCAGCTCGTACACAGGGTCACGTATTCGGTCTTAAGGAAGGCGAAGGTATCACACTCGAACTCTTCGATATTATCGGTATGAGAATCGACGAAGGCGTTGGTAACAACGTAACAGTTGAAGATTCCGGTAAGGGTACCGGTACAGGTGCTTACCTCAGAGGTACAGTCGGTAACCTTGAAAAGTTCAGATTCTATGCAGTTCTTTACGGTGATATCAACGGCGATACCCGTATCGACGGTACAGACAGAACAGCAATCGACCTTTACATTGTTCAGGGTGTAAATAACAACGCAGAACCCGATCAGGGTGGTATGGGTGCTATCAAGTACGAAGCAGGTGACGTTGACCACAGTGGTAGCGTTGACGCAGCTGACTCCGCACTTATCGAGCTCCATTACAACTACGCTGATGCAGAGGGCAATGATTATGAGATTCCTCAGAATCAGCACAGCCCCGTTGCTATCGTTGCTTAATCATCATCTTGAATCAATCCCTCGCAACTAAATAAAATCAACCCCCGTTGTTCGTTGCAACGGGGGTTTTTGTTTTACCATTTCTATTCAGTTTATATCAGCAAAAAACGCTTTCAGAAGGGTCAATTTAACCCCTGCGAAAGCGTCTTTTTTCGTTGTAAAATTACCTAAAAACTTTCAGTCATTTTCCTGCGATTTCTACTTGCAATGAAGGAAGAAAATGTTAATCCTGCAAAATCTTTTCCACACGTTATACTGTATATACAGCGCAAAATGAGTAATATTCACTCGCAAAAAAGCACGTAAAGTGGATAACTTTACACTTATTATTCTAAAAGAGAATAAAAAGGTGTAGTTATTCACATTTTCCACCGAGTTATCCACATATGCAAGTAAATCACTTTACAAGCCGATTTTGTAAAGTTTTTTGCCCTTACGCATATATACAACAGCAAAAAAGCACCCGAAAAAACGGGTGCTTTTAATCGTGCAAGATAACCTTCAAATCGGGCTTAAAAAACTCTTTTTCCCTTAACAAAAACAGCCTTAATTTCTTTCAAATCTTTGCTTGTAATAACGAGGTCAGCGTACTTGTCTTTTTCGATGCTGCCAGTCGTTTTATCTGCTCCGATTGCCTTTGCGGGGTTGATTGTGACTGATTTGAGAGCTTGTCTGAGAGGGATTCCGTAGCTGATAAGATTATGGAATTCGTCAAAAAGATTTGTAACGCTGCCTGCGAGTGTTCCGTCGGCAAGTCTTGCGTCGCTCTTCTTATAAACCTTCTGACCGCCGAGCATATATTCGCCGTCAGGCATTCCTGCTGCCATAAGTGCATCGCTGATAACAACCGTTCTGTCTTCGCCGAGCACCTTGAAGGTGATTCGCAACGTTGCGGGGCAGATGTGAACACCGTCGCAGATAAGCTCCGCCATAACACCCTCGGTATCCATAACGGCACCGACCATACCTGCTTCTCTTGAGGTCAGGCAATTCATCGCATTATAAAGGTGCGTTGCGTGTTTTGCTCCCTTATCAAATGCGGCAATGCCCGTTTTGTAATCTGCAGCAGTATGAGCCACCGAAACGGTGCAGATTTCTTTTGCTTTTTCAATGAATTCGTCAGCACCCTCTGCTTCGGGAGCGATATCAACAAGCTTCACGGGGCAAATGCCGTTGAGTTTGCAGAGCATTTCATAATCAGGTGCAACGATGTGTTCGCCTGCCTGCGCACCTTTTTTTGCGTGAGAAATAAACGGACCTTCCATATTGATTCCGTGGATATATGCGCCCTCTTCCTTGCCCATTGTGTCTGCGGCATATCCGAAGCATTCCTCGAGAAAAGCCTCGGGCAGAGTCATTGTTGTCGGGCAGAATGAAGTAACACCCTTCGTTGCAAGCCATTTGCTCATTTTTGCAACGGAATCAGCATTTCCGTCAGTTGTGTCCGCCATATTACAGCCGTGAATATGAACGTCGATAAAACCGGGAAGAACTGCGCAGCCGCTGAAATCCTCACCGTCTGCATCGGCAGGGGATAAATCGGCAATGTATTCGCCGTCAATCGTTATATCGGTTCTGATGGGTTCAAAGTTATTGCAATAAACGTCAGCGTTTTTAATAATCATAATAATTACCTCCGTGATTATTATATCACTTTGTTTGCCTTGTGTCAAAAACAAAAAGCACTGCTTCGAGCAGTGCTTTATAAAAATCTGATTTAGATTCTGTCCTCGATGTAAGCAACGAGATCGCTGACGGTCTTGATCTTTTCAAGTGCGTCGTCGGAAAGCTCTATATCGAATTCGTCTTCGATTGACATTGCGAGGTCAACAAGGTCAAGGCTGTCTGCGCCGAGGTCACCTGTGATTGATGCGCCGTCTGTGATGATGCTCTGATCAACTTCGAGCTGTTCGCTGATGATTTTCTTGATTTTTTCAAATACCATTTTCTTATACTCCTTTTTAATATTATGTTTCCCCCCGGAAACCACAGTATAAATATTATTAATTTATCAGCCTTTTGTCAATAGTTATTTTTCATTTTGTGCGGAATATGTGAAATTTTGCGAGCAATACTAAAAACAAAAGGAGAATGGTTATCGATGGGAATTTTCATTGACTTATTAAAAGCGTTTCTGGTTGGCGGATTTATCTGCCTTATCGGTCAGATTCTGATTGATTGCACTAAAATGACGCCTGCGAGGATTTTGGTCAGCTTTGTGGTCATCGGAGTTGTGCTCGGTGCAATAGGGTTATATAAACCGCTTGTTGATTTTGCGGGTGCCGGAGCAACCGTGCCGCTGACAGGTTTCGGATATGCTCTTTCGCAAGGTATAAAAACCGCAATCAAAGAGCAGGGGGCAAGAGGAATTCTGACGGGAGCGTTTACGGCAGCTTCGGGCGGAATCACCGCTGCCATACTCTGCGGTATAATCGCATCGCTTGTCACGAAACCGAAGGAGAAATAATCCTCACATAAATGATATCGCAATATAAGTATTTGTCAACCTAATCTGAATTAATTTAAGAAATTCTTAAATATTATAAGGCAGAAAAAATCCCCTGCCAAAAGCAGGGGAATGAAAGTGCGGTTTGATTATGCCTGGGGAGCTGCTGCTTCAGCTTCACAGCATGAGCAGGAAACGTAATTTTCTTCGCAATCAGCAGCCTGATTCTTCTTGTCAAGATACTTCTTAACAGCAAAAGCGATGCCAGCGATAACGCCTGCAACAGCGATGATGATGCCGATAACTTTAAGAGCTTTTTTCATTTTTACGACCTCCGAAATAATATTACGAAATAATTATACATTAATCTCAATTGAATGTCAACAGAAATAAGAGGTTAAAAAAACATTTTATAAAAAGCAAAACCGCAGTTTTTACAACTGCGGCAGATTTGCTAAATAAATTAGCTCAAATTATTTAATGAGCTGAGCGAGAGCTGACTTCTTGTGAGCTGCGTTGTTCTTGTGGATAAGACCCTTTGCTGCAGCCTGGTCAACCTTCTTGATAGCCTCTCTTACGATAGCTTCCTTTTCGGGAGCGTTTGCTTCAACGGCTGCATTAGCCTTTTTGATAGCAGTCTTAAGAGCAGTGTTGCGAGACTTGTTTCTTGCAGCTCTTGTCTTGTTGACGATAACTCTCTTTTTTGCTGATTTAATGTTAGGCATTACGACACCTCCTTCTTCATACAGGTGATTATGATAGCACATTTTTTCAATAAATGCAAGGAATTTTTGAAAAAATATTTAAATATTTTCAATTAATAATACAAAATTTACGAAGAAAAATCAAGAGGGAAAATAAAATATGGATTTCAGAACAGATTTAGCGCTTGAAAGATGCGAGTTTTTGGGCAAAAAGGAAACAGAAGGTGTAATAATCGAGGAATTTGAGGCAAAAAAAGCGAGGGTGAGCAGGATAACCGTTGCCAATGAAAGGGGCGAAAAACTCGTCGGTAAGCCGAAAGGGCTCTACGTTACGGTTGAAATACCGCCCTTTGCACAGCACGCACAGTTCATCGATGACAGCCTTGACGCTCTCGTGACCGAAATAAGAAGATTGCTTCCCGAAAAGGGCAGTGTGCTTGTTGCGGGTCTGGGCAATATGAAAATAACTCCCGATGCACTCGGCCCGAAATGTGCGTCAATGATATTTTCAACCCGTCATATCACGGGCGAATTGCTTAAAGAAACGGGTCTTTCAGGGCTTCGCACAGTCAGTTCTTTTTCAACGGGAGTCACGGGAGATACGGGTGCTCAGGCAGGGGAGATACTGAAGGGATTGATTGCCACTCTGAAACCTGATGCCGTGATAACGGTTGATGCACTTGCGGCAAGAAGTGTTTCAAGGCTCGGCAACACAGTTCAGATGTGTTCAACAGGTATTGTGCCCGGCTCGGGCGTCGGCAATGCACGGCAGGAAATCAGCGAAAAAACCCTCGGTGTGCCCGTGATTGCTTTAGGTGTTCCCACGGTTGTTGATGCCGCCACTCTTATAACGGATTATTCGGGGCAGGCGGAGGCTTCGCTGCCCGACGGTACGCAGAATATGATGGTCACTCCCCGTGAAATCGACCTGATGATTGAGAGGGCGGCAAAGCTGACTGCCCTTGCCATCAACTGTGCTCTTCAACCCGATATTTCACCCGAAGATATGCTGATTCTTACGGCGTGATTTACAGACCGTTTTTATTGAAAGACGGTCTGGTTTTTGTTTTTAAGTGCCATTTTGGAGTGAAAAGCAAAAATGAAGCAAAAAAATTTTAAAAAACCTCTTGTAATTTCGGATAATGTAATCTATAATAAGGGTACTAAAGGTGGCAAAAGGTGGCTAAAGGGGAATTTCTGAGAAAGGAGTGGTTATTCTGGCAGCGAGCTTTGCAGGTCACGAAATAAGAAAATTCGACCAAGGAAACAGAATAGCTATTCCCACGATGTTCAGAAAGGACCTCGGTGAAAGCTTTGTTGTTCTGAAAGCGATTCAGAACGAGCCGTGCCTTGTTCTCTTCTCTGAAGAAGAATGGGTAAACTTCGGCAACGGTGTAACCGAAATGTTCGAAGGCAAAAAGCAGGCTGCCGTTCAGCGTAAGCTTGCGGCACGAAGCGATAAGGTAACCATCGATAAACAGGGCAGAATAACTCTTAAAGAAGATTTCAAGGCTTACGCAAAACTTGAAAGCGAAGTTATTGCTGTCGGTGCGATGAACAGAGTTGAACTCTGGGCACCTGACGTATGGGATGAATGGAATGCTGATGAGGACGTTGATCTTGACGGTATCAGCTACAGCGTAAAAGGTGGAAAATGATGAGCGATAACAAGACCGTTGATTTCCATCACGTCCCCGTTCTTTTTAATGAAACCATTGAATCGCTTCAGATAAAACCAAACGGAATTTACGTTGATTGCACCTCGGGCGGCGGAGGTCACTCCACTGCGATTGCGAAACGTCTCTTGGATGGCAGACTTATCGCAATTGACAGAGACCCCGAAGCAATCCAAACGCTCAAAGAACGCCTGGGTAAATTTGATTGCGTGACTTTGGTTCACGATAATTTCTTTAACATAAGGCAGATTCTGGACAACCTCGGCATCGATGCTGTTGACGGTATCCTTGCAGACCTTGGTGTCAGCTCCCATCAGCTCGATGATCCTTCAAGAGGATTTTCGTTTCACAATGATGCACCTCTCGATATGAGAATGAGCCTCGAGGGAATGAGTGCGAAGCAGGTTGTCAACACCTTAAGTCAGAAAGAGCTTCAGAGGATTATCTTTGAATACGGCGAAGAGAAATTTGCTCCGTCGATTTCAAGGGCCATCGTGAAAGCGAGAGAGGTTGCTCCTATCGAAACAACGCTTGAGCTCTCCGAGATAATCAAATCGGCTATGCCTGCTGCCGCAAAGCGTGACGGGCATCCTGCAAGAAGAACCTTTCAGGCTATCAGAATTTACGTCAACGGTGAGCTGGACGGTTTGGGTGATGCGGCTCGCAGTATGTTTGACTGCCTCAAAGAAGGCGGCAGGGTGAGCATCATAACCTTCCATTCGCTTGAGGACAGAATTATCAAGCAGGCATTTGCTCCGTTATCAAAGGGATGCACTTGCCCCAAGAATTTTCCCGTCTGCGTTTGCGGAAACAAGCCGAAAGCAAAGGTGCTCAAAGCTGTTGCCCCGAGCAAGGACGAGCTCGGAGAAAATCCGAGAAGCCGCAGTGCAAGGCTGCGAACAGCAGAGAAGCTTTAATGTTTTAAAACTGTTATTATTATTAAATCTATGTGAAAGGAGAGATATGCCATGGCGGATTATAACCGCAGCGAAGCCTTTGATTATTATGCCGTGCCCGCGTATGAGCCCTCGTATGAAGAGAGAACTGCTCAGCCGAAGCGCAAACCGAATAAAAAATCGGCAATTCAGGTGAGAAGAGAAACTCTGGCTTCTGCCTTGCGTGCTCTTAAAATATTTGCCGTAGCCGTAACAATCATCTCTCTTTTTGGTGCGATTCTCTATTCAAGAGTAGGTCTCGCAAAGCTTGAAAGGGAAGCGGTTACCCTTACAAGTCAGATAAAAGACGCCGAAAGCGAAAACACAAGGCTTGTAATGCAGCTCAATTCATCGATTTCGAGAGAAAACGTTGAAGAATACGCAGTTACGGTTTTGGGTATGCAGAAGTTGGAGCGTTATCAGATTCATTATTTCTCCGATGACACGGGTGATAAGGTTGTAATGGCTGGTGGCGAGCTTGCAGAAAATAAAGTTGAAGCAGACAGAATCGATTGATTTTTGTCTGCTTTAATTGGCATATGCAATTACATAACGGGCATAAAATGACAATAGTCTGAGCTGTCTCATAAGGCGGAATAAAAAATTTTTCGCACCCGAAATCGGTGCGGAAACGTATTTTTTGTGCGCTCATTTGGGGCGGCAATTTATTTTTTTATTTTATATAATAAATAAAAAGGGGGAGAAAGGCTTTGGCAAAGATGTCACCGAGAAGAGACCTTTATTTCAGAACAGTGATTGTTTTCTTGCTTCTTGTAGGTTTGATTTTCACACCTACGGTAATCAATCTCGGCAGAATACAGCTTGTTGAAAGCGAAAAATATAAGAGTCAGGCTGAAAAAAATCAGCTTCACGATACTGAAATTTCAGCGGCAAGAGGAATAATATATGATGCCAACGGAACCGTTCTTGCCAAGAGCGCTTCGGTCTGGAAAATCTATATCAAGCCCAGTTCAATCGCATCGTTTGAAAACGATGGCTTCAAAAACGACGTTTGCCGTCAGATTTCAACCCTGCTCGGTCTTGACTATGCATCCGTCAAGGAAAAAGCAGATAAGAGCAAATATGCATATCTCGTTCTCAAAAAGCAGGTTGAGTTTGAAGAGAAAGAAAAAATTGCCGAATTCCTCGATGGCTATTACACCTTCTACGAAACCAAGGAAAACGATAAAGGTCAGCTCATTCAGGTTGAGAAGAAGATATATTACAGCGCCGCAATCGGCATCGACCCCGACGTCAAGAGATATTATCCCTACGGCACACTTGCCGCAAACCTTATCGGATTTACGGGAACGGATGACGTTGGCAGACTCGGAATTGAGCTTAAATACAATTCGCTTCTCACAGGCACCCCCGGCAGAATCATCACTGCGCAAAACGGCAAAAGCGACGTTATGACGCAGGAGTATGAAACAATTTACGACCCCATTCAGGGCACAAGCCTTGTGCTTACGATTGACGAGGTTATTCAGAGATACCTCGAAGACAGCCTTGAGCAGGTTTACATCGATTCAAACGGTGTCGGTGCTTACGGTGTTGTTATGGACGTTGACACGGGCGCTATTCTTGCAATGGCAAATATGGGCAACTTCAACCTCAACTCTCCGCAGGCATTGACGGAGGAAGAGGAGAAACAGCTCCTCGAACAGTATCCCGATGAAGCTGAAAGAAATCAGGCGAGAACCAATCTTCTCTATTCAAAGTGGAGAAATTTCGTTGTCAGCGACAGCTACGAGCCCGGTTCGGTTTTCAAAATCATTACCGCTGCTGCAGCTGTTGAAGAAAACGTTCTCAGCGAAAATTTCTCATATAACTGCACGGGCAGAATTCAGGTTGCCGACAGAATAATCCAGTGCCATAACCGAGACGGAGGTCACGGTTCGCAGGACCTCAAGCACGGTCTTATGAATTCCTGCAATCCCTTGTTCATCACCGTCGGTCAGACACTCGGCAAGGAAAAGTTCGTTGAATATTTCGAAGCTTTCGGATTCACCGAAAAAACGGGTATCGACCTTCCTGCGGAAGCAACTCCCGTTGCAGGTGTTAACTATCACTCGCCCGAGAGTATGGGCATCGTTGAGCTTTCCAGTTCATCGTTCGGTCAGTCATTCCAGGTAACCCCGATTCAGATGGTAACCGCAATCAGCGCAGTTGCAAACGGCGGATATCTTATGACTCCTTACGTTGTTGCCCGTCAGCTTGATGAAAGCGGCAACGTTATCAGCGAAACACAGCCGCAGATAAGAAGGCAGGTTATCTCCGAAGAAACAGCGGCGGCAGTTGCTGATATGATGGAGGGCGTTGTAACAAGCGGTACCGGTAAGAACGCTTACGTTGCAGGTTACAGAGTTGCAGGTAAGACGGGTACTTCCCAGAAGCTCGGAAGCGATGGCGAATACGTTGCTTCGTTCGGATGCTTTGCACCTGCAAACGATCCCGAAATTGCAGTTCTTATTCTTGTTGACGAACCCAAGGGTCAGATTAACGGCGGTCAGATCTGTACTCCCGTTGCTGCTCAGGTTGTTGAAAAAACGCTTGAATATATGGGCGTTGAAAGACAGTATAACGACAAGGAAATTGAGAAACTCGATACACTCACTCCCAGCCTCGTAGGTAAAACAACAGCGGATGCAAGTGCACTGCTTGAGGAAAAGGGATTTGAGGTCAAGGTTGTGGGCAACGGCGATAAGGTTGTCAGCCAGATGCCTTCTTACAATCATTCGATTCCGCAGGGCGGAATTGTGGTCTTGTACACAGAAAAGGATGCCGACAGAGTCACCGTTGAGGTGCCTGATCTTACGATGATGACGTTGTCGGCGGTTAATAAATATGCCGCAGCGGCAGGCCTGAACGTCAAGGTTTCGGGTAACGCGCTGAATGCAGGCGAGCTTGTTTCGTATTCGCAGAGCATACCGCCGGGAGAAACCGTTGAATACGGCACGACCATCACGGTGCAGTTCAAGTCGAATACGGGCGTAAACGATTACGCAGGATAGCAATATAGCTTTCGGTTAGGAGGTCAAGATAGATGAAACTTTCTGTATTGATGCAGGATTTGGGTGTTGTCTGCCCCGTAGAGGACAGAGAGATAGATTTTATTACGGATAATTCGTCAAAGGTGAAAGACGGTTGCATTTTCGTATGCATCGAGGGTAAACGTTTTGACGGTCATACGAAGGCTGCCGAGGCAATTGCCAACGGAGCCGCCGCAGTAATCGTTCAGAAGGATATGGGAATCAGGGAGCAGGTGCTTGTTGAAAACACCAGAGCTGCTTACGCCCGTCTTTCGGCGGCATTTTTCGGTCATCCCGAGAAGAAACTGCGTATCATCGGTGTAACGGGTACTAACGGCAAAACAACGTCCTGCTTCATCATCAAAT
>JAGBUT010000048.1 GCA_017630695.1 Clostridia bacterium | reverse complement strand
GGCAGATTCATCGAAGAAATCGGTACTTACAACCCCACAACAACACCCTCAGAGGTAAAGGTTGACGCTGAAAAGGCAAAGCAGTGGATCGCTAACGGCGCACAGCCCACTGATACCGTTAAGGCTCTTCTCAAAAAAGAAGGCGTTCTTTAATTAACGGCTTTACGAGGTAATCCAATGAAAGATTTACTTGTAAGCATTGCTCAGGGTCTTGTTGAAGAACCCGAGGCAGTGACCGTTACCGTGGACGAACCCGCTGAAGACGGAAGCGTTGTTTATCACCTTCACGTCAGCGAGAACGACATGGGCAGAGTTATAGGCAAACAGGGCAGGATTGCAAAGGCTATCCGCACAGTTATGCGTGCAGCCGCAACCCGTCAGGACGCAAGGGTAACAGTCGAAATTGATTAAAGAATTTCTTGAAATCGGAGAGATAGTCGGTACTCACGGTGTAAGAGGCGAGTTGCGCGTTAATCCCTGGTGCGACTCTCCCGATTATATGGCTAAATTCAAAACCTTATATTTTGACAGCAATGGAGGCTGTGCGGTGCAGATTAAGGCTGCAAGACCGCACGGCAACATTGTTTTGATGAAGGTAAACGGTGTTGATACCGTTGAGGCTGCACAGAAGCTTCGCGGAAAGGTGCTTTATATGAAGCGCAGTGATGCAAAGCTTCCGAAGAATAAGTTCTTCATTGCAGAGCTTATCGGATGTAAGGTTTATGATGCAGATAACGAAGATATCTGCTACGGTGAGCTTACCGATGTCAGTCAGACGGGCGCAAACGACGTCTGGCACATAACAAAAGACGGCAAGGAATATCTTATCCCTGCCATCCCTGATGTTGTTGCCGAAACCGACGTTGCCGCTGACAAAGTGACAATCAGACCGCTGAAAGGTATATTTGACGATGAGGATTGATATTTTAACCCTTTTTCCCGAAATGTGCATGAGCGTGCTGAATGAAAGCATTATCGGCAGGGCGAGAGAAAGCGGAAAGGTTGAAATCAACTGCAGAAATATCCGTGACTATACTCTCGATAAGCATAACAGAGTTGACGATGCGCCTTACGGCGGCGGCACCGGTATGATTATGCAGACACAGCCGATTTATGATTGCTTTATGTCGCTTTGCGAAGAAATCGGAGAAAGACCTCACCTTATCTATATGTCACCGCAGGGCAAAACTCTGACCCAAGAGCGTGTCAAAGAGCTTGCACAGCTTCCTAACGTTGCGCTTCTTTGCGGTCACTATGAGGGTGTAGACCAGCGTGTTATTGACGAAATCGTTGATGAGGAAATTTCCGTCGGCGATTACGTACTTACGGGTGGTGAATTACCTGCGCTTATTGTTGCAGACAGTATCTCAAGAATGCTTCCGGGCGTACTTGCAAACGAAGATGCTTTTACTCTTGAGAGCCATTATTCGGGATTGCTTGAACATCCGCAGTATACGAGACCTTTTGAATGGCACGGTGAAAAAGTGCCCGAGGTTCTGATTTCGGGTCATCACGCAAACATTCAGAAATGGCAGAGAGAGCAGAGTCTGCAGCGAACTCTTGAACGCAGACCCGATATGCTTGAAAAAGCGGAACTCACAAAAAAAGATAAAGAATATCTTGATAAATTAAAAAACTCCGAGGAATGATTCCTCGGAGTTTTTCTTTTTAGCGGACGATGCCGCCCTTCATTTTATTGAGTTCACGGTAGCTGATAAGATAAACGTCGTTCTTTGCGAGATATTCGTGAGTGTAGGGGTCTTTCATGAGCTGATATTCCCAAACTCTGTCTTGCCATCTGCCTGTGATACCCTTGAGCTCGTCGCTCTCAAGTGCGGGATGGATGAATGTTTCTGTTACACCGTCGGGAATGTCGGTCCAGATCTTGAGAATTGTTTCTCTGTATTTCTCATAGCTTTCACGCATATCGTCATTCCAATCGGGGAAGAGAAGATAATCGGGAATAACAACGTTGTATTTCTTACCCCAAGCCTTTGAAAGCACTGTGATTGCGCTGTAAAGGAAATAGGGTGTACCGTTGGGGCAGATTCTCTTATCGTGCTTTGTGTAAAGACGGTAAGCATAGCCGTATTCACCGCAGATGCGAAGAGTCATCTTTGCGAGACCAAGTCTGCCTGTATAGTGGCCGTAGAGAGAACCCATGTGGTTATCAACGTGTGAGGGTTTCATACCCATGCTGTGAGCAAGGTCAATCTGTGCCTTGATTTCAGCTTCAAGATCTGCATAGGAAGCGTTCTTTTCAACGTCGTCGCTCTCGTGCCACATAAAGCCTTCGTTATCAACGAGGGACTTACCGTCGGTGAGAGGCTTCCAGCGGTATTTTGCCCACTCACTTGTCATTGTGAGGTGAATACCGATGGGATATTCGGGATGGTCGATTGAAAACTGAACAGCATCCTTTGCTGTGGGGCAGGGCATCATAACGGTTGCAGATTTGAGGAAACCGCCCTCAAAAAGCTCTGCAACAGCAGCGTTAGCCGAATTACACATACCGTAATCGTCTGCGTTAACAATAAGATATTTTGCCATTTTTATTTCCTCCTTATGCTTTCTTTGCAAGGTCAATAAGGTCAATTGAGCCAACGGGACATACGTTGTGGCAGTTGCCGCAGCCTGTGCATTTTTCGTAGTCAACCTTTGCACAGAAGCGGTCTATTGTGATTGCTTCTGCTTCGCAAGCCTTAACGCATTTCATACAGCCGATACAACCTGCAGAGCATTCTTTACGGGTTACTGCGCCTTTGTCGTGATTCTTGCAAAGAACAGCCGCCTTGATTTCTTCAAGGGGCATCATTTCAATAAGACCGTTGGGGCAGGTCTGTACGCACATTTTACAAGCCTTGCAAACGTTGGGATTGATTCTTGCAACACCGTCGCAGATATTGATTGCATCGTAGGGGCAGGCTACAGCACAATCACCGAAGCCGAGACAGCCGTAGATACATTCTTTAGGACCGCCGAAAATCTGTGCAGCCATACGGCAGCTCTTAACGCCCTGATATTCGAGCTTTGTCGCAGCGTTTGCGTTGTGACCCTGACAAAGCACAACAGCAGCAGAGGGTTTAACGTTACCTGCGGCAAGACCTGTGATTTCACCGATTGCCTTTGAAACGTCGTTTCCGCCGGGAGAACAAAGTGCGGTATCGGTTGTTTCGCCTTTTGAGAGTGCGGCGGCATAACCGTCACAGCCCGAGAATCCGCAAGCGCCGCAGTTAGCACCGGGAAGGCATTCTCTGATTGCTTCTGCCTTTTCGTCAACGGGAACGGCAAAAACCTTTGATGCAACGGTAAGGCCGATTGCGGCAATTGTACCGATAGCACCGAGAAGGATTACTGCAAATAAAATAGGATTCATTTCAGCATACCTCCTTAAACTCCGAGAAGTCCTTCAACAAGGCCTGTGAAGCCCATGAAGGAAAGGGAAACGATTGAAGCTGCAATAAGAACAATGGGAAGTCCCTGAAGGAACTTGGGGATATCGCAGCTTTCAAGTCTTGAACGAACGCCCGAGAAGAGAACCATTGCCAACATAAAGCCGAGGCCTGCGCCAACGCTGTTTACGAGGGACTGAAGATAGGTGTAACCCTCTGTGAAGTTAAGAAGAACAACACCGAGAACTGCGCAGTTGGTTGTGATAAGGGGCAGATAAATGCCGAGCGCATTATAAAGCGGAGGCATAAATTTCTTGAGGATAATCTCAACAAGCTGAACGAGTGCAGCGATAACAAGGATGCAAACGATAGTCTGGAGATATTCAAGATCATTTTTGATGAGAATGTTGTTGATGGGGTAGCATACTGCTGTTGAAAGAGCCATAACGAAGATAACGGCTGCAGACATACCGACTGCTGTGTTAAGCTTCTTTGAAACTCCGAGGAAGGGGCAAATGCCGAGGAATTTGCTCAGAACGAAGTTTGCAGTAAGAATGGCTGTGAGAAGAATTGAAAGATACATCATACTTCAGTGCCCTCCTTTTTTTCTTCACAAGCTTCGCCTTTAGCGAGAAGTGCGCAGTTTTTAGCCATCGGACAAGCTGCGCATCCGAGTTCTGCCTTGGGTTTGCCTTTGCTTTCGGCAATTCTGTTTGCACAAGCCATAAGAATACCGAATGTAAAGAAACCGCCGGGTGCGAGAATGAAGATTGTCATCGGGCTGATTGCGCTGTTTTCACCGATAAGAGTGATACCGTCAAAACCTGTGATTCCTGCGATTGAGAGGAGGCTTTCTGCTCCTGAAAGAATTGTGCCTGCGCCGATGATTTCTCTGACGGCACCCATGCAGCAAAGAGCGATTGTGAAGCCGATACCCATACCGAGACCGTCAACAGCCGAAGCGATAACACCGTTTTTACCTGCGAATGCTTCTGCTCTGCCGAGGATGATGCAGTTAACAACGATAAGCGGCAGGAAAACACCGAGTGACTGGTCAAGTGCGGGAACGAATGCTTTGACTATCATCTGAACGATAGTAACAAAGGATGCGATGATAACGATGTAAGCAGGGATTCTGACCTTTGAGGGGATAATTTTTCTCAAGGCAGAGATTACGATGTTGGAGCAGATAAGAACAATCATTGCCGAAATACCCATGCCGAGAGCATTGACGATGCTTGTTGTAACTGCGAGAGTGGGGCAGGTGCCGAGAACAAGTCGCATAACGGGATTTTCTCTTATAAGACCTTTTGTAAATTCCTTACGGAGAGATTTCTTTTCAGCCAACGTTCTCACCTCCCATTGCTTCAATTGCAGCGTTTACTGCATCTGTAATTGCTTTTGATGTGATTGTAGCACCTGTGAGTGCTTTGATTTCGTTTTCTTCAGGTGCGTCTTTAGTTACGCCGATGCCTGCAACCTTGCCGACAAACTGCTGAAGGAAGCTGTCCTTCGTTGCATTTGCACCAAGACCGGGCGTTTCATTCATTTCAAGAGGCTTGACGCCTGTTACCTTGCCTTCAAGGTCAACACCCGTCATAACAGAAATGTCACCGCCGTAGCCTTTTTCAACGGTAATAACAACGTAGCCGATAGTTTCACCGTTTGCATCGAGAGCAGGAACGAGCTTGATTCCGTCTGCAGTGATTGTTTCTTCACCGAAATCGGCAGCAACAACGAAAACTTCGCGTCTTGCGTTTGCTTCGTTTTCTGCGTTGACCTGTGCAATCTTGGGAGCAGTAACGTCATTTGTTACTGCAAGAAGCAGAGCTGCAACAACGCAGATGATAAGAAGAACAACCGTCGGAGCGGCGTATTCTTTGAACTTTTTCATCAGTTAGCCGCCTCCTTTGATTTCTTTTCTTTTTTAGGTGTGCCGAAGGGCTTGGGAGTTGTTGCTCTGTCAATGAAAGGAACAACAAGATTCATAATAAGAATTGCGAAAGAAACAGCCTCTGTCATTGAAGCGAAAAGTCTGATGAGAGAGGTGATTACACCGCAACCGATACCGAAGATGATTTTGCCTTTAACGTTGATGGGGCAGGTTGAATAGTCGGTTGCCATAAAGAATGCACCGAGAAGGAGACCGCCGCCCATAACGTGGTATGCAACGAATCCGAGGTCACCCTTACCGGCGATAAGCATAATAAGAGCAACGGTGCCGATAAATGCGGCAGGGATTGCAGGGGAGATAACCTTTTTGGCGAGAAGATAGATACCGCCAAGGATAAGAGCGAGAGCGCAGGTTTCACCAAGACAGCCGCCTCTGAGACCGAGGAACATATCAACGAGTGAAACACCGAGTTCGCTTTCAAGCTTTGAGTATTCAACTGCAAGGGGTGTTGCGGTTGTTGTGATTCCCGTTTTCCAGGAAAGGGGAGCTACCCAGTTGCCCATCTGTGCACCGAATGAAAGAAGAAGAACGATTCGGGCTGTGATAGCAGGGTTAGCAAAGTTCTGACCGATACCACCGAAGAACTGCTTTACAACGACGATGGCAACAACGCTTCCGAGAGCAGCAATCCAATAGGGGATTGTTGAGGGAAGGTTGAGTGCAAGGATGAGACCCGTTACAACGGCACTCATATCACCGATTGTCTGGTGGCGTTTCATAACCTTGCGTGAGATATATTCTGCAAGCACTGCGGAGCCGATTGAAACTGCCGCAACGCAGAGAACTCTGGGTCCGAAAATGAAGATTGCCGCAATGAGGGCAGGGATAAGTGCGATAACAACGTCGAGCATTATTTTTGTTGTTGTCTGTGCTGAACGAAGGTGAGGTGAAGCACTGACAACGAGTTTTTTACCGTTTACCATTATTTGTTGCCCTCCTCTCTGAGAATTGCTTTTGCAAGTCTCATATGTTGAACAAGGGGTTTGCCTGCAGGACAAGCAAAAGCACAGCTTCCGCATTCCATACAAACCGTGATGCCTGATGATTTGAGCATATCAATATCCTTTGCCTTGGCACCTCTTACGATGTTTGTGGGCATAAGGCTCATCGGACAAGCTGAAGCACACCTGCCGCAACGGATACAGTCGGTTTCAGGCTTGAGAACGGCATCACCTTTGCCAAAAGCGAGGATTGCGTTGTTCTGCTTGAGAACGGGCAGGTCTGTGCCTACGATTGCAAGACCCATCATCGGGCCGCCGGTAAGAATCTTGCAGGGATCTTCTTTGAATCCGCCGCAGAAATCAATAATTTCGCTGATGCTTGTGCCAACGGGAACTCTGACGTTTTTGGGTTCTTTGATTGCTGAACCGTCAACGGTAAGTGAACGGCTTACAAGGGGTTTACCTGTTTTAAGATAACGGGCGATGAAAGCAATTGATGCAACGTTCATAACAACGCAGTCAACGTCTGCAGGAAGTTTTCCGGGAGGAACTCTTCTGCCGGTTGCGGACTGAACCATCATTTTTTCAGCACCCTGAGGATATTTTGATTCAAGTACCATAAGCTTAACTTCGTCGTTTGTGTCGAACTTATGGTCAGCAATGTTCTTGAGTACGGTGAATGCTTCGGGTTTGTTATCCTCAACAGCGATAACTACCTGCTTGAAACCGAGAATTTCTTTGAGTGTGTAAACACCTGAAAGAATATCCCATGAGTTTTCCATACATTCACGGTAGTCAACCGTAATGAAGGGTTCGCATTCTGCGGCATTGATAACAAGTGTATCAATGTTTTTATCAGCAGGGAAATTGAGCTTGACGTGGGTGGGGAAACCTGCACCGCCGAGACCGACAAGACCTGAATCGCGAACAGCCTTGACAAGGTCCTCTTTTGTTTCAACAACGGGGGGCTTGATGCCTTCCCAGAGTCTCATTTCACCGTCGGATTCGATTGTTACTGCTTTGGCGAGAGTGCCGTTAGGCATCTTGATATCACCGATTGCGGTAACCGTACCGGAAACCGAAGCGTGGATGGGAGCACTGATATATTTATCTGTGTCGCCGATAAGCTGACCTACGGCAACGGTGTCGCCAACCTTGACTACGGGCTCGCAGGGAGCACCGATATGCTGCTGCATGGGGATAACGACTTTTGCAGGGGCAGGCATTCTGACTACCTCTGTTTCAGCGGTGTTTTTGTGGTGACTGACCTTAACGCCGCCTCTGACCTTTTTAACAGCAGACAGTACGCCTGCCGGAATGGTCTTGAACATTGGGATTCCTCCTTTTGGTTTAACCGTTCATTCTATTTGCAGAAGAATTGTTTTTGCTTTTCGAGTACGGGCATAACCGCGTTGAGGATTATTCCCGTAACGGCACCTGTTACAATACCGAAAACAGCAAGAGCAGGGGCATAAAATATAATATCTCCGCTTCCCGTTATAACCGCCGCCGCACCAAGCTGACCAATATTATGGCATAGGGCACATATGACGGAAATTCCGATAAGACCGAGCTTATTATTTGCAAATCTGAGCAGGAGCCACATCGCAATGGTGGAGAGAATTCC
>JAGBUT010000047.1 GCA_017630695.1 Clostridia bacterium | reverse complement strand
TTTCAAATCCAGCTTTAAAAACAAAAAGGATTATACCTGACGGCATAACCCTTTTTTTGGCTGGGACGGCTGGAAAATCAGCTTGATTTTCTCATAGTGCTCGACTTTCGGCAATCGCTGCTGATTTTTTATCGCTTAGCGGCTCGACGGGCGGAAAACATTCCACCGGAATGTTTTCATTTTCGCCCTTTCAAATCCAGCTTTAAAAACAAAAAGGATCATACCTGATGGTATAACCCTTTTTTCTGGCTGGGACGGCTGGATTTGAACCAGCGAATGACAGAGTCAAAGTCTGTTGTCTTACCGCTTGACGACGCCCCAATATAGTTTTTTATATTAAAATACGCAAAGCAGATTTTGCTTTGCGTAATGTTTTTAAATGGGGTGGTTGATGGGAGTCGAACCCACGACCTCCAGGGCCACAACCTGGCACTCTAACCAACTGAGCTACAACCACCATATTGGTCGGCTGCAGATTTCTCTGCAGCCTTTTGGCGCGCTTGAAGGGACTCGAACCCCTGACCCACTGCTTAGAAGGCAGTTGCTCTATCCGGCTGAGCTACAAGCGCATATATTTTTTAAGCTGGAGCGGGTGATGGGAATCGAACCCACACAACCAGCTTGGAAGGCTGGGATTCTACCATTGAACTACACCCGCACATGTCGGAACGAATGATATTCTATCACAAGAGTTGTGAATTGTCAATAGAATTATCTGCTTTTTTTTCTGTGCAAAGTCTACAAAGTTATTTGTCGAAAAAGCGGCGGAGTGGTTGATGCCGCCGCTTTTTCTTGCAATCAGCATTTATTTTATGTATTTCTCAATAAACGAATTGACTCTTGCTTCATATTCGGCAGACTGAATCGGATAGCTTTCTGCGTGAGCTGCTTCGGGGGCGATATAAAGCTCCTTGTGTGCACTGCCGCAATGAGCATAAAGCTGACTGCCCATATAAGTGGGCACGAAATCGTCTTTTGCACCGTGGATAAAGAGCATAGGAATCTTCGCTTTTGCAACTGCTTCCTTGGTGTCGGTATCCTTGAAATCGTAGCCTGAAATCTTTTTGTTGAAGAAGTTTGCAACGTTAAGAATCGGGAAAGTGGGAACGTGCCACCCCTTGAAATTGTGTACAAATTCGTTCCACGCAGAGGTGTAACCGCAATCAGCAACGGTAAATTTAACGTTTTCGGGCAGATTTTCGTTGCCCGTCATAAGCATAACTGTTGCGCTGCCCATTGAAATACCGTGAAGAATAATCTGAATGTCTTTTCCGAAGGTTTCTCTCATAAATTCAAGCCAGAGCATACCGTCACGGGATTCGTGGTAGCCGAAACCGATATAGGTGCCGTCGCTTTCGCCTGCCGCCTGATGGTCAATCATAAACACGTTATAACCCTTATCGTGATAGAATTTTGCCATAACGTTGAATTCGCCTCTGCCGTGGTTTCTGTAGCCGTGACTTGCAAAAACGTAAACGTCAGAGGGCGTTTCCGCACGGAGCAGGTGAGCCGCAAGAGTGAAGCCTCGGGAGTTTGTTATCGTATATTTTTCAAAGGTCTGATTATCAAACCAGATTGCTCTTTCGTCTGTTGTGGGGTCGAATTGGGGAGCGTTTTCATCGGGTTTGTTGACGATTTTGCTGAGCTTTTCGGGCAGGGCAGCGTTTCTGTGCATAATTTCACGGAACGTTCCGTAGCCTATACCGCCCAAAAATCCGACGGCGGCAGCTGTTGCGACGATTGTTTTACCCGTTTTTTTCATTGATAACATTCCTTTCGTTACTGTAATATTTATGTAATAAATTTAGCACTTATTAAGATAAGTGTCAAGAAATCTGACGAAGCAAACAAAAAATTGCTTTTAATCCAACAAATTTTAAAAAAAGTCTTGCTTTTTCAACAAATAAAAGTGATAATAATAAAAAAGTTTAAGAAAGGATGAATTTTTTTGGAAGCTATACTTAATTTCGACCTTGCGATTTTTGAGTTCTTCAAAGAAGTTGTCAGAGCAGACTGGCTCAATCCGATTATGAAGATTATCACCACTCTTGGTGACGACGGCATTTTCTTCATCATTATCGGTCTTGTTATGCTCTTCTTCAAGAAAACAAGAAAGGCGGGTCTCGTTTGCCTCGGCTCACTTCTTGTTATGACTCTTCTTAACAACGAAATGCTTAAGCCCATTATGGAAAGACCCAGACCCTACAACCTCACAATTCTCCCCGAAGCTGCTGCAAAGGCTGCTGCAGAATATGGCAGAGATTATGACTGGATCGGTTTCTTCGGCAAGATTGACTGGACAATCGACAGATTCCCCGGCTTTGCTGATAAGTGGAATGCAGGCTATGAATGGCCCGCAATTGTTGATTATATGAGCTCCAAGTCACTCTCATTCCCCTCGGGTCACACATCATCAGCATTCACTTTCGCAATGGCACTCACAATGGTGCTTAAGAATAAGTGGGCAGGCATCGGCTCATTCATTTTCGCATTCCTTATGGGTGTTTCAAGAATCTACGTTGGCGTTCATTACCCCACAGACGTTATTGCAGGCGCATTCGTAGGCATTCTCTATGCGGTTATCGGCTATTTCATTTTCGCGAAGCTTTACGACGTTGTTTACCCCAAAATCGAAGCTGCAATCGAAAAGAAAAAGGCTGCAAAGAAAGCATAAAATTTTATCGGGCTGTGTTTCGGCACAGCCCGTTGTTTTTGTGAAAAAGCAGAAAAAACCGCACAAAATAACAAAATATAAAAAAGAATAAATTTTTTTTAAAAATCTATTGACAAGCGCATCTTTTTGTGATATATTAATCGAGCGTTCCACGCTGGTGTAGCTCAGTTGGTAGAGCAGCTGATTTGTAATCAGCAGGTCGGGGGTTCGAGTCCGTCCACCAGCTCCATACCTGATTTATCAGGGAATTTAATAATCGGAAGAGTTCCCGAGCGGCCAAAGGGAGCAGACTGTAAATCTGCCGTCAACGACTTCGGTGGTTCGAATCCACCCTCTTCCACCAAAAAAGACGATTCTTCGGAATCGTCTTTTTAGTTTTATTGTGCTTTGCACAGTGTTATCCGTTTCGCAAGTTTATAGCAAATAAAATAAAACTGAAACCGCATGTTTCAATATCACTTTCACGAAGTGAAAATATTACTCTGCCGTCAGGCGGAATAACACTATTTTTCAGGCAATCCGTTATTGTTATTCATATCAGAAAAAAAGCACTTCGTAACGAAGTGCTTTTCTTGTTTATATGGTTCATCAGATTACTTCACGCACGTTGCTTTCGCCTGAATCGAGGTTGAGGGTAAGGGTTTTATCAACACCGTTTTCTGTGAAATCAAGGCGGATATCGTCCTTGCCGATAAATTCAGCAAAGTTAACCTTGTAATTCTTATCCTTGAAGAAATCCTTTAAGTATCCGATTCGCTCATCGTCAAAGTCGCCTGCGTTATCGGAAACGAAAAGAACGTTACCGCAAATCGAGTTGACCTTACCGTGAAGGAGCTTCTGCTCCATATTGTAACCGATGTTTATATCACGAAGGAAGAATACGTCGGGGTCATTACAGAAAGCTCTGCCGTCAAGATGATTGCGGAAGATTGTGTTTGTAATCGCATTCTGTGACGAGGGCATTTCAGCGTTTGTTCTGACGCAGGTAACAATGGAGTTGATGTTAAGGCTCTTTCTGAGCTCAAATTTCCAGTTCTTGTTAACGTCGCAGGAAATACGGCAAGCATCAAAGATGCCCATGCAGGTGCCCAGAGGTACACCGCAACCGAGAATCCATTTGTCACCGCAAACTTCACGAAGGAAATCTACACCGTCGCACATAATTTCGCCACGGGTTTTGCCGTTTCTGGGCTCGATACACTGGCTGTAAAGGAAATCGAGCTTGACCATATCAAAGCCCCATACGTTGAGAATTGTATCGAAAACCTTTCTCAGATATTCACGCACTTCGGGGTTGTAGATATCAAGAGTATATGCACCGCCCCAACCCTGACAGCCGAGCATCTTTTTGCCGTTGTGCTTGTGTCTCAGAAGCCAATCGGGATGTTCCTTTGCGATTGTTGAAGAAACCTGTGCAGAGAAGGGTGCAAGCCAGATACCGGCCTTGTATCCCTTTTCGTGGATTTTATCTGCAATATATTTCATTCCGTTGGGGAACTTTTTGGAATCGGTAACAAGCCAGTCACCGACTGCTGCCTGATAACCGTCGTCAACCTGGAAGATGTTAACCTCTTCACTTGCTCTGTCAAGACCGTTAAGGTCTCTGAGAATAATATTTTCATTGATATTCTGGAAATAGTTATACCACGAGGTGTAGCCTGAAAGGTGATTGATAGAAGGCTTTTTGCAACCGACGAAATCAAAGAAATATTTATCCATTACATCATCCATTCCGCCGCTGATGATTGCAACGTCAAACATTTCATATTCCTGACCCGCTTTGAGAACAAGGTCTTCAACATCCTTTTTGATGTTGAAAGCGTTGTTTTTCATATCAACCTCAAAGATTGTGTAACCTTTTCTTTCACTCTTTGAGCCGTAAAGTGTGATTTCTTTTGCGCCTTTTTTACGGAAATAGCAATAGGTGTAGCCGTGGAACTTGCCTTCCACACCGTATTCTTCAAAGTGATAGTCACCTGAAAGTCCTACAAAATGAGCAGTGAACTTTGAAATCTTTGCAACCTTGATAAGACCGTCAAATTTATCGTGTTTTGAAAATTCTCTTGAAGTTGTCCATGCCTGATAACCGTTTGCATAGAATAAATCGTTATCGTCAAAATTCTTTTCGCTTTTAAGAATGAATTTTGACATTGTTATATCTTTTTTAGCTGTAAAAACACCTTTTATGCTGCTTTCTGTTTCTTCAAGCTTGAAGGAAAAGCTCTCGTTGTTAAAGTCATTATATACTGCCTTTGAGCCTCCCGCTGTTAATTCCGCATAGAGTCTGAACATAACAAAATCCTCCTGGTTACAATGTTTTTATTTAACTAATAAATTTTATCATAGAGAAGTTATAAAATCAATAGAATTCCTGTTTTTCGTATCCGATTACGTTTTTAACCACTCTATCCGTTGAAAAAAAGAGAATATTATGATATAATAATTCAGTTAAATCGGCTTTCGGAGGTTGATATTATGTCTAAAGAAAAAAGGTTTGAAAGAATTTACAGCCAGAGTATGGGTGCTGTGGAAATCTGGGTTGATAAGGAAACGGGAGTAAACTATCTGTATCATCAAAGCGGATATGCAGGCGGTATGACTGTTTTGCTTGATAAAGACGGCAAACCCGTTATAACACCCGTTACTGATTGATAAACGCTGATTTTGTCGGGAAGCAGGTGAGCCGGTGAAAAAGAAAACTGTTATCGCAATTACCTCTGCAGTTTCGTTTGCAATTGTTGCGGCAGGGTTGGTGCATTCAAATATCGTTCCCGAACTTAATAAAACTTCCGTTGTTTGCGGCAGACTCCCGAAACAGTTTGACGGCTTTGTTGTTGCGCAGGTTTCAGACCTGCATAACACGGAATTCGGAGACGGTAACGGCAGAGTTATTTCTCTTCTGACTGAGGCGTCGCCTGATATAATCGTTATCACGGGAGACTTGATTGATTCGAGAAGAACGGACGTTGAAAAGGCACTTGGTTTTGTTAATCAGGTAGTGAAAATCGCTCCGTGCTATTACGTTACGGGCAACCACGAATCGAGGATTGAGAGCTATCCCGAACTAAAAAAAGGCCTTGATACAGCAGGGGTTACGGTGCTTGACGGCAAGTTCGCAGAGATAGAAAAAGACGGTGCAAAAATCACGCTCGCAGGCATCGACGATCCGAATTTCAAGGCGAAATCCGAACCGCAGAAATTTGCTGAAATTGCGGATGATTCGCTGAAAAATATGAGCTTGTCACAAGAAGATTTCGTTATTCTTCTTGCACACAGACCCGAGATTTTTGACGTTTACGCGAAGCATAACGTGGATTTTGTTTTCAGCGGTCACGCTCACGGCGGACAGTTCAGGCTGCCGATTGTCGGGGGTCTTTACGTGCCGAATCAAGGATTGTTCCCCGAGTATGATTCAGGGATTTACGTTTCGGGCGATACGCAGATGATGGTCAGCAGAGGTCTCGGAAACAGCATTATGCCCGTAAGAATAAATAACCGCCCCGAAGTTGTGGCGGTTGAATTCAAAGCAAAATAATCAGGTGTAATTATGGAAATTACCAAAAACAAAAAATATGATATAAAAGCCGTTACAAGGTTTGCGATTCTGCTTGTTTCGGCAGTTGTAATCGGATTGCTGTGCGGTGTGATTGGCGGTGCGTTTGCAAAAAGCATTGAGCTTGTAACGGATTTGCGAAGTGAAAATCCGTGGTTGGTTTTTCTGCTTCCTGCAGGCGGTATACTCTCCGTTGCTATCTACAAGCTTTCAAAAACCGAGGGGATAGGCACAATCAGAATTCTTGAAAGCGCAAGAGGTGAAGCAAAAACTCCGATAATCCTCACTCCGATTATTTTCATTGCCACCGTTACAACACATCTTTTCGGCGGTTCGGCAGGTAAAGAGGGTGCGGCGCTTCAAATAGGCGGCGGCATCGCTGAAACAGTTTCAAAAATCATAAAAGCAGATGATAAAATGCGTTCGGCATTGACTCTCTGCGGCATGGCAGGTTTGTTTTCTGCCGCATTCGGAACACCCGTGGGTGCGTGTGTTTTTGCACTTGAGGTTGCGTTTGTCAGCAGTGTGAATACTCTTGCGATTCTGCCTGCTTTTATTTCAAGCACAGCGGCTTTCGTTGTTTCAACGGCGTTGGGTGTTGCTCCCGAAAGGTTTCACGTTGGTTTTGTTCCCGAATTCGGGGCGGTTGCTTTGCTGAAGGTTGCGGCTGAATCACTTGTTGTTTCTCTTGCCGCAGTTGTTTTCTGCCGTTTGCTTCACGAGGGAGAAAAGGTTTACGAAAAGCTTTTCAGAAATCCGTTTGTGAGAATACTTGTCGGCGGATGTGCGGTTATCATTCTCACTCTTATCTTCGGAACGGATTATAACGGCGGAGGAATTGCTGTTATAGAAAGAGTTTTTGAAGAGGGCAGTGTCAGACCCGAGGCATTTTTGCTGAAAATAATTTTTACGGTTGTTACGGTTTGCGCAGGATATAAAGGCGGCGAAATTGTTCCCTCGCTGTTTATCGGGGCAACGCTTGGCGCTGCTTTGTCACCGATTCTCGGATTGCCCGTCGGTTTCTGTGCGGCAATCGGTATGACTGCATTCTTCGGCAGAGTTACAAACTGTCCGATAGCAGCGGCATTTGTTGCAGCAGAGCTTTTCGGTGCGGAAGGCTTCGTGCTTTTTGCTGCCGCAGCATTCGTGACGAGAGTTATTCCGAGCAAAAAGTCTCTTTATTGCAAACAGAATTGATAATGAAAAAGCCTGCACGTTTTGTGCAGGCTGATTTTTTATGCTTTTGATGCCAGATATGCCGCACCGAGAAGGTTTGCGTCGTTACCCATCTGTGCTTTTTTGACTTCAACACGTCGGAAGCTGGGCATAATCTGTGCCTGAAGTCGGCTGTTGATTTCGTCGGTGATGTATTTCTCATTCATTATTCCGCCGCCCGCAACGATAAGTGTGGGGTTGAAAATATAGACAAGACCCTTGAGACCGACAACGATTTCGTCAATCCAGCCGTCGATGACTTCCTTTATTTCGGGGTTTGAGAATTCGGCAAAAATCTCTCTGCCGTTAAGGTTTCTGCCCGTTTTTTCTGCAACGGCTCTGACGAGTGCACCTGCCGAAGCATAGGCTTCATAGCATCCGCATCCGCCACACGTACAGCTTTTACCGTTTGCGTGGGTCACGAAATGACCGAATTCACCTGCGGAAAACGAGCTGCCCGTGAAGAGCTTGCCGTTAAGGAAGATTGCACCGCCGATACCCGTGCCGTAGGTCAGGCAGATGAAATTGCTTTCACCCTTTGCCGCACCGAAATGAGCTTCACCGAGTGCCGCGGAGTTAACGTCGTTTTCAACTGCGCAGGGCACACCGATTTTGCTCTCGATAATCTGCTTTAACTGTGTGCCGGTATAACCGGGGATGCTGTCTGTTGCGAAGATAATCGCACCCTTTTCGCTGTCAACCTGACC
>JAGBUT010000046.1 GCA_017630695.1 Clostridia bacterium | reverse complement strand
TCTTTAGGTGAGATGATTGATGAATTCACGCATAAAGGGGAAGATTTCACCGTTATAGGTTGTTGTTGCAAGAACGATTTTGCCGTAGCGGAAGGCATCCTCAACCGCTTCTGCCATATCGTCTCTTGCAAGGTCGGTCACTGCAACCTTCGGGCAACCCTTTGCCTTGAGCATTTCAGCAAGCTTTTCAACCGCATTTTTGGTGTTGCCGTAAACGGAAGTGTATGCAATAACGATTCCCTCGGATTCAACACCGTAGGATGACCAGGTGTTGTAAAGGTCAAGATAATAGCCGAGGTTTTCCGTCAGAATCGGACCGTGGAGAGGGCATATAATCTGAATATCAAGTGCGGAAGCTTTCTTGAGAAGAAGCTGTACCTGTGCACCGTATTTACCGACGATGCCGAAATAATATCTTCTTGCCTCGCAAGCCCAGTCCTCATCAGCATCAAGTGCGCCGAATTTTCCGAAGCCGTCAGCGGAGAAGAGTACCTTATCCTTGCTGTCGTATGAAACGATGACCTCGGGCCAGTGCACCATCGGTGCGGTAACGAAGGTCAGCTCGTGAGCACCGAGCGAAAGGGTATCGTTGCCGCCGACAACAATGCGTCTTTCTTCAAACTCCGTGCCGAAAAAGTTTTTCATCATCGAGAAAGATCTTGCGGATGAAACGATAGTTGCTTCGGGGTATTCATCCATAAATTTCACGATGTTTGCGGAGTGGTCAGGCTCCATATGGTGAATGATAAGATAATCGGGTTTTCTTTTTCCGAGTGCGTTTCTGACGTTGCCGAGCCATTCGTCGGCAAAAGCGGCATCAACGGTGTCGGTGATTGCAATCTTTTCATCGATGATTGCATATGAATTATATGCCATGCCTTCAGGCACAACGTATTGACCTTCGAAAAGGTCGATTTCTCTGTCGTTTACTCCGACGTATATAATATCATTTGTTATTTTCATATCAGTACCTCTCTTGTTTATATGTAAATATGACTAAAGTATATCACAAAAAAAAGATAATATCAACTGCAATAATATTGGTTGATTGACATAATGGTGTGAATGAAATATAATTGTTTTATAATAACGGCAAGAGGAGATAATAATGATTCTGCTTAAAAGCTTAACAGCAATTCTTACTGCGATAATAATGCTTTTCTCGGCAACGGGGTTAACCGATATTTTTCCGCACCTTGCGGTAATACCGGATATGCTGAAGGTCGGTGCAGACTATATTTCATTAAAGCGAGACGAGGATTCCGTTACACGCAAAGAGCTTGAAAAGGCTCTTGGAACCGCCTCACAGACGGCTCATCCGTTTGTTCTTGCGGATAAAAAGGCATTTGACGTTGCAAGGGATGAATATGAAAACGGCACGTCAAACGGTTATGCCGAAAAGCTTATGCAATCCGTTATTGCAAACGCTGACGCACTGCTTGATGAAAATATCTATCCCGTTATGCCATATATTCTTGATGAGGAGGACAGCATCCTGCCTATTTCAAGAGAGGTTATCAGCAGAATGGTTATTCTCGGCTGTGCGTGGCAGGTGACGGGCGAAGAAAAATACGCTGACAGAGCATGGCTCGAGCTTAAAAACGTCTGCAGTTACGAGGATTGGTGCACAAGTCATTTTCTTGCAACGGCAGAGATGGCTCTTGCAGTATCTGTCGGCTATGATTGGCTGTTTGATTATCTCACCGCAGAGCAGAAGGATCTTCTTGCCGAAAAGACTCTTGAATATGCCGTGAAACCTGCTCTTTCAAAGAATTATCTCAAAAACTGGTTTACCTGGTCAAAGAATAACTGGAACAGTATCTGCTACAGCGGTATCGGAATCGCTTGTATGACCTTCTCGGAATATTTCCCCGATGAAGCGGTTGAATTCCTTGCGATGTGCTATGCGAATATGCCCATTGCGTTTGAGAATTTCATTCCGGGCGGAGTTTACGCAGAAGGTCCCGGTTACAGCAATTCGGGTATGAATTCAATTGTCAATTTCGTTGCAACCTCGAAGAATTTCTTCGGCACCGATTTTGGTATGAGCGAGATTGACGGCTTCAGAGAGCTCGGCAATTTCCCTGCATATATTACAACACCTACGGGCGTTTTCAATTTTGGCGATAATAAAAACAGAATGTGCTTCACTCCCTCGCTCCATTGGTATGCCGCCGAGTATGATTCACCGCTTCTTGCAGTTTATCAGATGTGGGATATGCCTGCGGATTTTGAGGTCGACGGCACCGATAGCGTTGAGCGAAACAGCTCTGGCAGAGAAGATGCTCTTTCACTTTTGTGGTATGACAGAAGCTATACCGCTGACAGCTCGGATTTTGCATCGGAGCCTCTTTCGGTTTATATGCCTTCTGACGTAGGTCAGGAGCTTGTGCTGATGAGAAGCGCATATCTTGATAAAAACGCAACCTTTGCAGGTATCAAAAGCGGATATAACTACACAAACCACGGTGACCTTGACGTGGGAACCTTCGTGTTTGACAGTATGGGTGAACGCTGGGCAGAGGAGCTCGGACCGGGAGCTTACGATGCACCGGGATATTTCGTGAATCTTCCTGCAGGCGGCAGATGGAAAAACTACTGTAAACGTGCAGAGGGTCAGAATACTCTCGTTATCAATCCTGACCTCGCTCTCGATGATCAGTATGCCCTTGCCGAATGCAAATTCACACATTTTGAGGCAAATGATAATGGCGGTGTATGTGCTCTTGATATGACCGATGCTTATAGAATGAACGGCGCAACAAAGGTCACAAGAGGTTTTGAGCTTTATAATGACCGCACGTCACTTAAAATAACCGATAACGTCAGATGCATTATCCCGAGTGAGATTTATTGGTTTATGCACACGAAGGCTGATATCGATATTGCCGCTGACGGCAAAACGGCAATTCTTACCATCAACGGCAAACAGATGAAAGCAACTCTTCACGGTGACGGAGAATTCAGCGTTATGCCTGCCGAAGCTCTAGGAGGAGCTTATGAATACGATGCGGAATATTCCGATATCAATAAACTCACCGTGCATATCGAGGGTGTCACCAACGCACAGATTTGCGTAACCTTTGAGCCTGTATTATAAAAAAGTAAAAGGACTGCTTCACTTTTGTGGAGCAGTCCTTGTTCTTTTATTCGGAAAGGAAATCAAATGATTTTCTGCCGCTTACGCTGTGTTTGCCTTCGAAAACGTCGATAATAAGATTTTCTTTTACACCTGCAAGAGAATAGATTCTGTCGATTTTTTTGTGAGCCTTTCGGCTCGCTTCAATCGGAAAAAGCTTATCCTTTGTGCCGCTTTCAATCAGCAACTTTCTCGGTGCAAGGCTTGAAGCAAAATCGTAAATCTCACCGATGGCAAGAATGTCGGGGATATAGTTGTCTGGGCAATGCCACATTGAAAAAATGCTGTTTTTGAAGGTGTTAACGTAACCGCTGACAACGGCTTTTGAGAATCTTTCGTCAATAACCGAAGCGTAAAGTGCCGTCAGACCGCCTCCCGAAATACCCATAACACCGAGCTTATCAGGGTCAACAGCTTTCTCTTTGAGCAGAATATCTGCGCAGGCGATTGTCTGTGCAACCCTGACGGATGCGGTTGTCAGTCCGCAGGGGAGAAGATGGTGCGAAAGCTCGTCGCAGGAGCTGATGTAAAAAGGCTTTTTCAAATCTTTTTTCAGCCTTGCTTCACCGAAGCCGAAAAGCTCGGGCGCGGCAACGATACAACCTTTTTTTACAAGCTCAACGGCAAAATTCTTCTGATAATTATCGAGATATCTTACGTGCTTTTTCTTGCCGCTTTTTGTGATTCCGAGAATCTGACGCACACCGTAGCCGTGACCGCAAAGAGCAACAACTCCCGAAACGGATTTTTTGATTTCTTTCGGAGTGAGAATAAATACAGCCGTTTTCAGATTTTCGCAAATTTCAAAGCTGTATTTCTGAATTGTGTAATCGGGATATTCGAGTGCTTTGCCGTCTTTTTCAAGGCGGTAATTACCACCGAGGATTTTTTCAACCGACAGAAGCTTTCTTGTTCTTTCTCTTATTTCAGCACCGATTTCAAGAGCTTCTTTTTCGGTTGAAGCGTTTGCAAAAGGATTTGCAACGGTTTTCTCGTAAAGGGAAGCCATAAATTTATCGGGTGAATAGGGGCTTGTTTTCATCGTTTCACCTCAATGAAAGCTGATTTCGGCAACGGGTACGGCATTTTTGCTGTTTGTACCTGCAAAAACGGTGTAGCTTTCGTCAAGCTCCCATTCGCCGAGGTCGGGGTTATAGAATCTGATATCTTCAACGTCGATTTCAACCGAAGCAATTGCGGTTTCGCCCGATTTAACGCTGATTCGCTTGAAGCCTTTGAGAAGCTTAACGGGTCTGTCTTTATCTGTACCGTTGCTTCCGATATAAATCTGCAATACCTCGTCACCGTCAGCCTCACCGATATTTTTGATTTCGGCTCTGACGGTGATTTTTTCTTCATCGTTTGAGCATTCGGTTTTGCCGATTTCAAATTCACTGTATGAGAGACCGAAACCGAAGGGATAATCGGGCTCGATATTCTTCTTGTCAAAAAGAGTGTAGCCGTGGTAATAGCCGTATTCGATTTCTTTGTTTTTTGCACCTATGTGCAGAAAGTCGGGGTAATCCTCTGCTTTCTTTGCAATCGTAAAGGGGAGTTTACCTGCGAAATTATTATCACCGCTGAGGTTGTCGGCAAGAGCGTTGCCGCCCTCAATACCGCTGTAAAAACTCATCAGAATCGCATCGGCACAGTCCGCCCAATCATTGATAACGTAAGCGCTGCCGCCCATAATGTTGACTATGAGCTTCTTGCCGCAATCCGAAAGAGCTTTTATAAGAGCAACGTCCTCTTCGGGTATGTGTAAATCAACTCTGTCACCACCCGAGCCTTTAGGTTTTTTCTTGACGTTGCCGAGGTTAACGAGGAATTCACCTTCCTGAAGCCAGTCACTTCCTACGCAAACAACGATATATTCGCTCTCTGCAACGGTTTCTTTGGCTTTCTTTGTATCGCAGCCGTTATAAACCGCAACGTTTTCTTTGCCGAAACGGTTGCAAAGACCCTGATATGGAGTGATTGTGTAGGGACTGAAAACGTTACTGCTGCCGTGGTCACCGACGTTGATTTTATCTGCATATCTGCCGATAACGGCAATTTTTGAGCCGTTTTTAATGGGCAGAACTTTTTCTTTGTTTTTGAGAAGCACCATACCCTTTGCCGCAACTTTACGGGCAAGGTCGGTATGCTCTTTTGAAAGAATTACTGATTCGGGGTGCTTTCTGTGTTTGGGAAGAGTGCGGAGCATAGCACGAAGAATTCTGCCTACGCAAACGTCAACGTCTGATTCTGTGATATCTCCTTTTTTGAGTCTTGAGCCGATGAAGGCATATTTGAAGGTGTAAGGCATTTCGATATCGAGACCTGCCTTAACGCTTCTTGCAGCATCGTAGATTCCGAAGAAGAAGTCAGAGATAGTGAAGCCGTCAAAACCCCATTTATCACGGAGGATATCAGTCAGCAGAGCTTTGTTTTCGCAACAATACGTGCCGTTGACCTTGTTGTATGCACCCATAATCGACATTGCACCTGCATCAACGCACTTCTTGAAATGGGGCAGATAAACCTCGTGAAGAGTTCTTTCGTCAGCTTTTGCATCAACGCTGAAACGAAGATCCTCAATGCTGTTGAGAGCGTAGTGCTTCGGGCAGGCGATGATGCCGTTATCTTGCATTGCTTTTGTTAACGCAACACCCATTTTACCGAGCAGGCAGGGGTCCTCACCATAAGTTTCCTGCGCTCTGCCCCACATCGGGTTGCGAAGAAGATTGATGCAGATGCCCGCAAAAAGGTTTGCACCGCCAGCACTTGCTTCTTTTGCAAAAACTTCACCGACCTTGTATTCAAGCTCGTCGTCAAAAGCCGCACCTCGGAGCATTGAAACGGGGAAGCAGGTGCTGTGACGAAGCACGATACCTCTCGGACCGTCAGTGAAAAGAATCTCGGGAATGCCGAGCCTTTTGCAGCCGCCTGCAGGGTAGGGCTCTGCGTTATAAAATCTTCCGTTTTTCAGAAAGTTTTTTGCCGTTACCGCCATAGCGTGACCTTTAAGCATATCAAGCTTCTCTTTGAGGGTCATTGCGCTTATGAGCTGATTCGTAACCTTACGGAGCGTTTCTTCCGTAGGATTTTTCGTATATATATCGGAGGCTCTTCTGTAATCCATAATCTTGCCGCCTTTCTTAAATTTCTTTCAGATAAGCTTCAAAAGGTTTACTGACAGAGGGGAGGGGTGACGCTTTGACGAATTTTATATTGCCGTTTTCCGTTACGGTAAGAAAATGTCTGTAATTTTCGTTTTCAGGAATGATTTTGCCGTCTTTTATAAAAACAGCACCGCCTCTGCTGCCCGTTTCGGGCATCTCCGCAACAATAGTGCGAAGCAATTCTCTTGCACTTATAAGCATATCTTTGTCGAGAAAATACTGACCGATATTCTTGTGTTTCATCGGCATATTTTTGATTGTTACTTCGATTTTACCGAGCAGAGAAACGCATTTTTCGTAATCACGCAGGAATGAAGCGCAGTTGCTCATTTCCCGTTTTATATCCGAATAATCGATTGATGAATCAACCTCAAAGCCTTCGGAGAATGAAACAGTCTCTTTTTCAGCGTTTTCAATCACCGACTCATCGGAAGAAACTCTCTGTGAATTCTTTATATGACGGGCACAAACGAGACCGCCTACCTGCGTGTCGTTGAGTGCCGAGCCGCCCGGTCTTGTCAGACCGAAAGAGCCTGCCGCCTCACCAATAACGTAGAGACCTTCAATGCTTGTCATATAATTTTCATCTGTATAAATCCCGCCGTTGTTATGTTGCGCACAAACTGCGATGCGGAGTTTTTCGCTTGTGATATCAATCCCGTTATCGGCATATATTGCGATAGCTTTGGGGTTGAGTGCTTTGAGTCTTTCAATCGGAGAGCCTTGCGTTGCTCCCGTTACGGTCAGATAATCTCTCGCTTCGTCTGAAAGGAGCGCTATATCAAAGCCTTCGGGATTTTTTGTAAAGTCAAGATAAACCTTTCTGCCGAGACAAGTCTGCTTGTGCACAGCAACGTCTATTCTTGACGAAGCACCGATTCTGTCGAAGCTGAAAGGCCACTGATAGCCTTTGAGGAAAACCGAGGTGAAAAGCTCTGTATCGGACTCGAAAGAATCTTTGAGGAACTCTCGCTCTTCTCCGTTTTCGTCAACGCTGACGAATCTCGGGATAACCTGCATAAAGCTGCCCGAAACGTTCCAGCGGAAATCAACCGAAGCCATACCGTATTGCCATTGCGAATAGTTGCAAAGGCTTGTGCCTGCTTCGATTAAAACACCCGTCATACCGTGCTGTGAATGAGGATAAACCGAGCTTTCGTAAATGCACGCAGGTGCGCCCGATGCAACGATAACGTTTTTTGCACCGATACTTTCGGGTTTGCCGCTTTTTTTATTGAGAGCAACAATACCTGCAACTCC
>JAGBUT010000045.1 GCA_017630695.1 Clostridia bacterium | reverse complement strand
CAGAACGTGACCGATATGGGGCTTGCCGTTTGCGGTGGGAGGGCCGTCAGAGAAGGTGTAAGTGGGGCAGCCCTTTCTGGTTTCAATGCTTCTTTCGAAAATCTTATTTTCTTTCCAGAAATCAAGCACTGCTTTTTCTCTCTCGACGAAATTAAGATTCGGTGAAACCTTTTCGTACATTTTTCATTCCTCCGATTTATTTGAATTTGCTTTTAAACAATAAAAAAACGCCCCGATACGGGACGAAGATAACCTCGCAACCACCCATAACATAACTTCATTATGCTCCCGATAACGGCGGGATTCCGTCAGAGCCTACTCGGTTAACCTTTCGGTCTGCGATTCGGGAGTGATATTCGTTTTTGCGGCAAACGGCAGGTTCACACTATCTCCGCCTCACTGGGATTGCTGATGCAAAAATTACTGTCTCCGTCACAATCTTTTCGGATGTATTCAGATTGTTTAACTATTATTAACAAAATAATAATATTTATATTTCATAATTAACAAAAGTATATCACAGCAAAAAACGATTGTCAATGATATAATTTTCATCTATATATTGACATTTTAGTTCATTGCTTTGTATAATAAATATAAATCAAGGAGGAATATGATATGTTTTGTAAAAATTGCGGAGCGCAGATTCCCTCCGGAAACGCTTTCTGCGGCAACTGCGGAGCTCCTGCGCAACAGTCAAATCCCAACAATGCAACTCCCGTGAACGCAACTCCCGTTCAGTCATCGTCAAATAATAACGGCGGCTTTTTCAAAATGCCGAGCAAGGGTTCAAAGGGCTTTGCGGCAATCGCATCAGCATTGATGGTTTTACCTGCATCGCTTTGCGGTGTAATCGATCTTCTTGTTCACAGAAACGACGGATGGAGCTTTTACGTTATCGGTGCTCTGATGGTTATGTGGATGGTTACGGTTTATCCCGTGCTCAACATCACTCCTGCGCCCGTAACCGCAATGATCAGCTTCTTCTCGGTTGTGGCATATATTCTGTTTGTAATCGGCAGAATCGGATTTGCGGAGAGGCTCTATAAGATAGTTGTTCCGCTTCTCATTCTTCTTGCGGTGTTTGTGGCGATTGACTCTGCGTTGGCAGGGGCGGGCAAACTCAAGGGCTTGCACGCAGTTTCCCTTATTTCGCTTGAAGGCGTTCTCTACCTGATGGCTGTTGAAGCAACGATTGATAATCTCGCAACGGGCGAAATCAATCTCAGATGGTCGCTCATTCTCGCTTGTTTCTTCGTTTCGGCAATCGCTCTTGCAGAAGCAGTAAACTACGTAATCAGAATCAACAAGAAATAAAAAGATGCCGTGTGCAGTTGGTTGCACACGGCTTTTTTTAGTGATGAGGGAGAAGTTACAGGTGATAAGTTAAGGAAGGGCTTCGCCTTTGCCCATTATTATTTATTCTCAGGCTTTTTTCTCACGTTTGAGTTCATAAATTTCAGTGTGCCGACGGCTCTTGAAAGGGCAGGGGGATTCCAATCGTGAGGGGGTGCGGCAACTATACCGATACGGCTGAGCGTTGCCGAATAGCTCTTGAAACGGCGGCGGAAATCAGCCGCATTTTTATTTTCCTCATTTGTCCATCCCGTTTCGGCAACAGCGGCAAATCGGGGGAAGAACATATAATTGAGTCGCTCAAAGTTATTGATGAATTCCGTCCATATCGGCACCTCAACACCGTAAACGGTTGATGAGTCTTTGATGCCTTTTAAAACGGATTTGTAGTTATAAGTTTTATCAAGCGGAGTCATTTCGTAGGGATAATCGCAGTAATAATGGAAGAAATCCGAAACAATCACCTTGCCCCCGAGCTTGTTTGCAAAGTCAACGCAGGTGTTTTTGGGGTCCATCCACATCTGCACAACGGCATCCTTGCCGATGAGACCGCTTTTGAGGCTTTCGTTCCAGACGATTGCTTTTCTGCCCTTTGATTTGAGGAATGCGATGATTTCGTTTGTGAACCATCCCTGAAGCTCTTCCTCGTTTTTCAGACCCGTCTGACGGATTCTCCGCTGACAGTCGGGGCAGGTTTTCCAGTGCTTTTTGGGAGCTTCGTCACCGCCGATATGGATATATTCCGAGGGGAAAATCTCGAGCATTTCTTCAAGAATATCGAAGATGATTTCAAAGGTTTCGTCTTTGCCTGCACAGAGTACGTCGGGGAAAATTCCCTGATGCGTCTTGACTTCAACGGGTGTACCCTTGCAGCCGATCTGAGGATAAACGTGAAGCAGTGCGGAGCAGTGACCGGGCATATCGAATTCGGGGATAACGGTTACGTATCTCTCGGCGCAGTAATCAACGATTTCCTTCATCTGCTTTGAGGTGTAGTATCCGCCGTATTCACCATCCTCTTTGAGCGAACCGAATTCCGATGCTCTTCTGACCGAGCCTTCAATCGCAACGGAGGGTCTGCGGTCAATCCACATTCGGAAGCCCTGATCGTCGGTCAGATGCCAGTGAAAAGCGTTCATTTTGAGACTTGCGGCAGCATCAATGAGCTTCTTGATTTCGTCAAGAGAAAACATATGCCTTACGCAGTCAAGCATAAAGCCTCTGTATCCGTGAGCAGGTTTATCGGTGATTTTCACGCAGGGGCAGATGCCTTTGAGCTGGGCAAGAGTCTGCCTGCCGTAGAAGATTGCCTGCTCCGAGCCGCCGACAATCTGCACACCGCTTTCATCGAGCGTGAGGATATATTCCTCGCTTCCGAGAGCAGGGTCAAGCGATGTCTGCACACCGAGTGACGCAACCTCAACCTCTCCGCCGAGGAGCTCGGTTTTATTCGGCTTCGGAACAATATTGATTCTTTCCATTTTTATTTCCTTTCAAAAAAAGGGCCGCAGTAAAACTGCAGCCCGTCATCTTCAGTCGTCATCGTCCTCATCATCGTCTGATTCGGGCAGGGGAAGAATTTCAACTTTTATGTCCTCGATTCTGCGTTCATCAAGAGAAAGAACGGTGAATCGGAGGTTTTCATATTCCGCAACAATCGGGGATTTATCCGTTTCGGAGGGGAGATAACCCAGCAGGCTGATAACAAAGCCGCCAAGAGTATCGTAATCACCTTCGGGAAGCTCGATTCCGACAAGCTCGTTTACCTCGTCGAGGTCGATTGTGCCGTCGATAGTGAAGGTGGTTTCGTCAATCTTTGTGATTTCCTCTTCCTCATCGTCGTATTCATCCTGAATGTTGCCGACGATTGATTCGAGAACGTCCTCGAGAGTAACGATACCTGCCGTGCCGCCGTATTCATCAACAACAACCGCAAACTGCGTTCTGCTTTCGGTCATTGCCTTGAAAAGGTCGCCGCAGGACTGCGTTTCGGGAACGTAAAGAGCCTTTCTCATAATCTTCGAGATAGTCAGGTCAGCAGGAATATCTCTGCCGACGAATTTGAGAAGGTCTTTTGCGTAAAGCACACCGACGATGCTGTCGGGGTCGTTTTCAAAAACAGGGATACGGGAATAGCCGTTTTCAAACGAGAGCTTCGCAACCTCTTCAAGTGAGTGCGAAACCTCGATGGCGGTCATCTCCGTGCGGTGGGTCATTATATCACCTGCGTCGAGATCGTCGAATTCGAAGATGTTGTCAATCATCTCTTTCTGCGTATCTTCGATAACACCTTTTTCGCCGCCGACGTCAACCATCATTCGGATTTCTTCTTCGGTAACCTGCTCTTCGTCAGCGTTGGGGTCGAAACCGAAAAGGCGGACGATTGCATTCGTTGAGAACGAAAGAATCTTGACGAAGGGTTTGGCAATCTTTGCAATGAAAAGAAGAATGCCGACAACCTTGTAAGAAATCTTTTCGGGAATCTGCATAGCGATTCGCTTGGGTGCAAGTTCACCGAGAACGAGTGAGAAATACGAGGTCACGAGAGTAATCAGTATCGTTGAAACAATGCTGATAACGCTCAGCGGAACAGTCGGAACGATTGCGGTTTTTGCAAGTGCGTTTACAAGCATATCAACGAAGGTCTGCGATGCCGATGCCGAGGTCAGAAAGCCTGCAAGGGTAACGCCGATCTGGATTGTTGATAAGAAATTGCTTGAATTTTCTGTCAGTCTGATAATCTGCTTTGCTTTTTTGTTGCCTTCTTCAGCGAGCCTCTGCATCTTTGTGTCGTTGAGAGAAATTATTGCAATTTCGCTCATTGCAAAGAATGCGTTTACGAGAATCAGCACGAAAAGCAGAACGATTTTAACTATGAGGGAAACGGGGTCTGTAGGGTCTGCTGCAGCCTGAACTGCAAGAAAAATCGCAGAGCCGGGGTCATCCATTTTGGATTTGCTCCTTTCAAATAAAGAAAAATATTTTAAAGTGTATAAAAATACATATATCATTTTATCATATAAGGTTGTTGTTGTCAACAGCGAGGGCGTTTGCGGTTTGCGTACTGTTTACGGGACACCGAAAATGATATAATTAATCCGAAATATGGTGACAAAAAACAAGCGGTATGTTATAATCTTATATATATTGTTTTTAACGGTGATATTATGCTTTATCTGATTCTTTCACGTGCCCGCGGCGGCAAAACGGCTCACATAATGAACCTCATCGAGCAGTTTTCAAAAGGCGGCATAGAAAAAATGACTCTTATCGTGCCCGAGCAGTTTTCGTTCACAAGCGAAAAGCTGATGCTCGGCAAACTCGGTGCGAAAGCTATGGCGGATATTGACGTTGTCAGCTTCACGAGTCTCGGTGAAAAGCTCGTGGGCAGACCTGCTTTGCATGAGAGAAGAAGGCTCGATGATTCCGCAAAAACCGTGCTTATGAGAATGGCGCTTGACAGTGTCAGGGATAAACTGAAACTCTATTCAAACCACGCTTCGAGAAAATCGGTTATCTCGGAGTTTATTGCCCTTTCCTCGGAATTCAGGCTCAACTCCGTTTCAACCGACAGCGTGCGTCTTGCCCTCGCAACCGAAAAAGAGGGTCTGCTCAAAATGAAGCTGAATGATATCGTCACCGTGCTCGATGCTTATGATTCAATGGTTTCAAGCAGTTGGTTCAACCCCGACACGCTTCTTGACGAGCTTTACGATATCCTGCCCGAGAGCGATTATTTTAAAGACAGAATAGTTTTCATTGATGCGTTCAGAGGCTTCACCGTTCAGGAATATAAAGTTATCGAGCGTATGCTCACCAAGGCGCAGGCGGTTTACGTTACCCTCTGCACCGATAATCTTCAGAACAGCGACGACGAAACAGAGCTTTTTGCCCACACCAAAAGAACAGCGCAAAGGCTTGTGCAGTCTGCAAAAAAATGCGGTGCCGCAGTTGCGAAGCCGCAGTATCTCTCAATGAGAAGCAAATTCAATAATTTTCCGCCGCAGATTGAAAGATATGCTTCGCCCGAACTTGCGGCGCTCGAGCAGGAGCTTTTTTCACCTGCACCGAACGTATATGAAGAGGATTGCGGAAATATCACTCTCTGCAAGGCGGCGGATATCTATGCCGAATGCGAGTATATCGCCTGCACGGCAAAGAAGCTCATCCGTGAAAACGGTTACAGATGCCGTGACATTGCCGTTATTGCGAGAGACAGCTCCGTCTACGAAACTCCTCTTCGCTCGGCTCTGAAGAAGTGCGGTATCAGTGTGTTTGACGACAGCCGTCAGCCCGTTGACACCTCACCCGTTGTCAATCTGCTCACTTGTGCGGTAAGCGTTGCGAGTGACGGCTTTGACACCGAAACGGTGATGCGTTATCTCAAAACGGAGCTTACGGATTTCACCTGCGACGAGATTTCGCAGATTGAAAACTACTGCTATCTCTGGCAAATCAACAGAGGCGGTTGGCTCAAGGATTGGTCACAGCATCCTGCAGGCTTCGGTGAGGATATGACTCCCGAGGCTGAAGCGGAGCTTGAAGAACTCAATTCGCTCCGACGCAGAATAGTTTCACCTCTTTACGATTTGAAGAATGCACTTGCCGACACAACGGGAGGAGAGGGCGCAAAGGCGATATTCGATTTTCTGATGAAGGTCAACGTGCCCGAAAACTTAAAGAAACTTGCCGATTCCCTCACTGCATCGGGCGAAACGGGTATCGCTCTCGAGCTTGACAGAATCTGGAACGTTGTTATGGATTTGCTCGATTCCCTTGCAACCGTTGCAGGCGAAAGAGCAGTCAACGCAGGCGAAATTGCCGATATGCTCGACCTTATGCTCGGCGCACAGACCGTCGGAAGTCTCCCGCAGGGTCTTGACGAAATTACAATCGGCTCGGCAGACAGAATCCGCACCGTTACTCCCAAAGCGGTGTTTATCGCAGGTGCAAACAGCGGAATATTCCCTGCAGTG
>JAGBUT010000004.1 GCA_017630695.1 Clostridia bacterium | reverse complement strand
TATCCAACCGCTTGCGGCACTGACGGTAAGAGCTTGAATAAGGCAGACCGCAAGAAGAATAACGATGCCTGCAACCGGACCGAGCATCATTGCGCCGATGAGAACGGGAATATCTGCAGGGTCATATTCAAGAAATGCAAAACCGGGAATCAGCGGCAGGTGAATAAAATACACAAGCACGATGGAAACCGCTGTGAGCATCGCCATAATGGCTGTTCTGATAACTGTCTGATTTTTCTTCATAAAGCTAACCTCCATTTGCTCGGAGTGCCGAAAAAACAAAAAACGCTCTGCAAAAACACAGAGCGCAAATGTCGAAATATCGGCATTCTCTTTCATCCGGACTTTAACCGTCGGTTGCGGAGTTTCACCGCATCAGTCATCTTTCGATGAGTCGTGGACTTTACCACCGGTGGGGAATCACACCCCGCCCCGAGAATTATCAGTTTCATTATAAACCGACAGCGTTTTTTGTCAATAGTTTTAGGCCAAATTTCGTTGTATAATTATAGATTTTTTGTTTGTATTTTTAATATAAATATGTTAAAATATATCCAACTGTAAATAATTACTCTGCAACGGAGGAAAACATATGAATTTCACTGCCATAGGTTCAGGTCAGTCGCACGAAGGCTTCTGTCTGATTAAAACTGTTGAAAAGAAAATGACGGCAAAGGGGGTGCCCTATCTTGACTTGATTCTTGCCGATAACGACGGCGAAATCAGTGCAAAGCTCTGGGATTACAAAGAGTCACCTTCGAGCAGTTTTGAAAAATTTGATTTTGTCAAGGTCAGAGGTAGTTACGTTCCTTTCAACGATACCATTCAGTTCCGTGTTGAAAGAATCCGTTGCGTTCTTCCCGAAGATAACGTAAAAATCGAGGATTACGTGCCTTCGGCTTGCCTTTCTGGTGACGTTATGCTTGCAGAAATCGAAAAGATTGTTGAATCTTTTGAGAATATCGAATTGAAGCTTCTCGTTTCAAAGGTTATTGATGCATACCGTGAAAAGCTTCTCTATTGGCCTGCAGCAAAGAATCTTCATCACGCAGTCAGAAGCGGTCTGCTGATGCATACTCTTTCGATTCTTCGCCTTGCAAAGGGTGTTTGCTCGATTTACAGATACGTCAACTATGATTTGCTCTGCGCGGGTGCAATTCTTCACGATATCGCAAAAACCGAGGAGCTTGACGTAGCTTCAACGGGTATTGCAGGTGAATATACTGTCAGGGGCAATCTGCTCGGTCACCTTGTTATGGGTGCGATTAATATTGACAGAATCGGCAGAGAAAACGGAATTTCCGAAGAAACTCTTACTCTCGTTGAGCATATGCTCATCTCACATCACGGCACACCTGAATTCGGTGCTGCAAAGATGCCGATGTTTATTGAAGCAGAGCTTCTTTCACAGCTTGACCTTCTCGATGCAAGACTCTATGAGATGAATCACGCAGTCAGCGAGGTTGAGGTCGGTTCATTCACTCCCCGTCAGTGGGCGCTTGAAAACCGCAATCTCTATAACCACGGCAAAAGCGTGGGAGAAGGCATTAATCTTATTGAAGAATAGTATACAGGAGGAATAAATATGAGAAACCACGAAGTAACCAAGGTTCAGCCTTTGCTTAAAGAAGACGGTAGCCTCAGAGAACCCGGCTGGTCAAGAAAACTTTGTCAGGTATATGACCGTAACGCAATCAAAGCTCCCAAGTTCAGAATCAAGGAATGGGACTATTATCTTGTTTTATCAGCAAAGAATAATTTCGGTGTGGCATTCACTATTTCGGATGACGGATATATCGGACTTCAGTCGGTGAGTCTTCTCGATTTCTCAAAACCCTGGGAGCATACCGAAACAATTCTCAACTTCCTGCCGATGGGTAAATTCAAGCTTCCTCCCACAAGTGAAAAGGGTGACACCGTTTATCACGATAAGCGCCTTGATATGGAATTCAGAGTTTCCGAGGGTCAGCGCAGAATCGTTTGCAACTTCAAGAATTTCCTTGACGGCAAGCCGTTCTCCTGCGATATCACTCTTGCACAGCCTGATATGGATACAATGGTTATCGCAACTCCCTGGAAAGAGAAAAAGACTGCTTTCTATTACAATCAGAAAATCAACTGCATGAGAGCAAGCGGTAAGGCTGTGTTTGACGGCAAGGAATACGTTTTCGACCCCTCAACAGATTTCGGCACTCTTGACTGGGGCAGAGGTGTATGGACTTACGATAACACCTGGTATTGGGGCTCGGGCAATATGGATATCGACGGTCATTCCTTCGGCTTTAATATCGGCTATGGTTTCGGTGACACAACCGCCGCAAGTGAAAACATTCTTTTCTATGACGGTATTGCACACAAGCTTGACGACGTTAAATTCCATATTCCTGAAAACAGCTACACAGACCCGTGGAAGTTCACTTCAAATAACGGCAGATTCGAAATGGATTTTGTTCCGATTATCGACAGAGCTGCAAAAATTGATATCAAATTTATCATCACCGATCAGCATCAGGTTTTCGGCAGACTCAGCGGTAAGGCTGTGCTTGATAACGGCAAGGTGATTGAAGTTAAAGATATGCTTTGCTTTGCAGAGGACGTTCACAATAAATATTAATTGGAGAAAATTATGGACTGGACAGAAATCAAAATAACCGTCAACGCTGATGACGTTGACAGAGCAGGGGATATCGCTCATATGGCGGTACCCTACGGCATTTATATAGAGGACTACAGAACCCTTGAAGAAGAAGCCTGGCAGATTGCAAGAATCGATCTTATCGACGAGGATTTACTTGCCAAAGACAGATCAAAGGGTATCGTTCACATTTATATCTCTCCCGAAGAGAATCCTGCAGAAGCGGTTTCGTTCCTTTCTGAAAGACTTACCGCAGAGGGAATCGGTTACGAGATTGACGAGGCCGTTTGCAAGAATGCGGATTGGGAGAATAACTGGAAAAAGTATTTCAAGCCTATGCCTGTGGGTAACCGTTTGCTTATCCGTCCTATCTGGGAGCAGGAGTTTGATGCAGGCGACAGAGCTGTGCTTCACCTTGAACCCGGTCTTGCTTTCGGTTCGGGCACACACGATACAACGAGACTCTGCCTTGAAAGCATTGAGAATTATGCAGAAAATGGAAAAACAATGCTCGATATCGGTTGCGGAAGCGGTATTCTTTCCGTTGCAGGTCTGCTTCTCGGTGCTGATTCGGCAATCGGTGTTGATATCGATGCTCTTGCAGTAAAAACAGCAAAAGAAAACGGTGTTACAAACGGTTTCACAGAGCAGCAGTTTACTGTTTTACAGGGTTCAATGACCGATAAAGTCAGCGGCAAATTCGATATTATCGCTGCAAACATTGTTGCGGATATTATCGTTATCATCTGCGATACAATCAAGGATTATATGAATCCCGATGCCGTGTTCATTACCTCGGGTATCATTGTGCCCCGTGAGGATGACGTTCTTGCGGCTTTTGAAAAGAACGGTCTTGAAGTTATCGCCCGTCACGAAAGCGGCGGTTGGCTCTGCTTTGAAACGAAGGTGAAAAACTGATGCGTATTCAGGATGAGCTTAAAGCGTTTTTGATTGAAAAAGGTGTTTCGGACGTCGGCTTCTTCACCGCAGACGACGGACCGTATTCTTTCGGAGTCAGCATTGCTGTAAGACTTTCCGAAGGGATAATCGATGAGATTGAGGATGAGCCTACGCACACTTATTTCAATCATTACCGCAACGTCAATGCTTTTATCGATGCGATGCTGTTGCAGGCAGGACTCTTTCTTCAGAGAAAGGGATATAAATATATCACCGTTGCCGCTTCGCAGAGCATCAATAAAGACGGCTGGAATTATTCGGGAAGATATTCCCATAAAAAAGCCGCCTGCCTTGCAGGTCTCGGATCTGTAGGAAGAAATTCTCTCTTCCTCCATAACGAATTCGGCAGTTACGTTCGTCTCGGAACAATTTTTACCGATTGCGAGTTTGACGTTACAGACGTTGAAATCAAAAACGTCTGTAACGGCTGTGATTTGTGCGTAAAGGCTTGCCCTGCAAAAGCAATCAAAGGTGTTGATTGGTATCCGGGTATTCCGAGGGTAGAGATATTTGACCCCGAAGCCTGCAGCAACTTTATGAAAACAAAATTTCAGAAAATAGGCAGAGGCTCTGTTTGCGGAATCTGTATGAGAGTCTGCCCGATGAATAAAAGATAAATTACCCCGAACTAAAGGATGAAACAAAACTATGCTTACCGAAAAACAAATCGAGCGTATGCTCGATAAACTCGAAAGATTTGAGGATACCCTCAATCCTATGCTTTTCAGAAAAGTCGGACGAATTGATTCGGCTCTTGCCTATGAAACGCTCGACAGACTTTATGAAATCCCCGATTCTTCAATTATGGCTCCCGTTGAAAGCGGTTGGGTCTGGGGTGCAGAAGAATCCTTCTGCTGGTTCAAAACCGACTATACCGTGCCCGAAGAACTTGACGGCAAGAATCTTTTCCTTATGCCTCACACAGAGGGCTATGAAACTCTTCTCTGGGTTAACGGCAAACCCTTTGGTACTTTCTGCACCAAGATTGTTTTCACGGGTCACGGCAATCACTATTGCGACCTTCTGAAAATGAACGTTAAAGCAGGCGAAAAAATTGATATTGCTCTCGAGGTTTATGCGGGTCATACTCACCTCGGAACACAGCCTTTTGAGTCAAACAGACTCATCAAGGAATACAGATATAACTTCGGCGGAATGGATATCTGCGTCAAGGATGAGCTGATTAACGATTTCTATTTTGACCTTAAGGTTATCAACGAGCTTGTAGAGTCTCTTCCCGAAAGCTCATTCAGAAGAGGCGATCTTATCAACACCCTTTACGAGGTGCATAAGAGAATTTATTATGCTCCCGATGACGTTGATGAAGCAACTTTCCGAAAAGCTCTTGAAGAAGCAAGTCCCTTCCTTAAAGAGGCACTTGCTGTCAAAAACGGACCCGAAGCCGCAGAGGTTTGTGTTGTAGGTCATTCTCATCTTGATACAGCTTGGCTCTGGAAGGCAACCGAAACAATCAAAAAGAGTGCAAGAACTTTTTCAAACGCACTTTCAATGATGGAGCAGTATCCCGAGTTCCTTTTTGTTCAGAGCTCGGCTTGTCATACAGATATGCTCCGCAAACATTATCCCTCACTTTTTGAGGATATCAGAAAGAAAGTTTCCGAGGGCAGATATGAACCCAACGGCGCCGTATGGGTTGAATGCGATTGCAATATTACTTCAGGCGAATCAATGGTAAGACAGTTCCTTTGGGGTCAGCGTTTCACAAGAAAATATTTTGACTTCACTTCAAACTGCTTCTGGCTTCCCGATACCTTCGGTTACAGTGCGGCAATTCCGCAGATTATGAAGGGCTGTAAGGTTGATTATTTTCTCACAACAAAAATCGACTGGAACGATACCAATGCTTTCCCATATGATACATTTTGGTGGCAGGGTATTGACGGCACAAGAGTTTTTACTCATTTCAATAAAATTCCTGCATGGCCCTCACCGAGAGATTTGCATTACGCAGTAACGGGTGATAACAAAGAGGTTGACCGTGCACTTCACGAAAGAAGCGTCACAAGAAAGCGTATCTGTGCTTTCGGTCACGGTGACGGTGGCGGCGGACCGCAGTTTGAAATGGTTGAAACCGCACGCAGAATCAAAGACCTCAACGGTTGTGCAAAGGCTGAATTCTCCTTTGTAGGAGACTATATGAAACGAATCGAAGCCGATGCAAAGAACCCTTCTACATATTCAGGTGAGCTTTATCTTGAGCTTCACAGAGGTACTCTCACAAATCAGCATAATATCAAGCATAATAACCGTAAGGCGGAGTTTGCTCTGCGTGATATGGAATATCTTACTGTTTGCGAGGCAATCAAAAAGGGAGAGGTTGCAAGTGACGAAAGAATCCGTCCTCTCTACGAAAAACTTCTTCTCAATCAGTTTCACGATATTCTTCCCGGCACCTGCATTCCCTCTGCTCATAAACTTGCCATTGAAGAAACGGGCGAGGTGCTTGAAAAAACCGCAGAGTATATCGCTGAAACAGTCGGCTGTGACGGTAAGCGCATTTCATTGACAAATACTCTTTCCTTTGACAGAAACGATGCAATCTTCATCGAATGCGAAGAAGGTCTTGTTGCCGATATTCCCTGCAAACAGCAGACTTATAAAAATCTTGACGGCAAGAACGTCCTTATTATCAGCGGTGTAACAATACCCGCATTCTCAACAATCGTAATCAACCTTGTCGAAGGCAAGGCTAATGCAACAAGCGAAATTTCCGTAACCGATTCGGGCGTTTCAACGCCTTTTGCCGATATTGAATTCGACGCAAAGGGTTATATGAAATCTTTTGTTGATAAGGAAACAAGAAGACAGATTAAGGGCGAAGGCTATGCACTCAACACCTTTATCGTTGCCGAAGATTTACCTTCAGCTTGGGATAACTGGGATATTGATGCTGACCTTGAGGTTAAATTCGAAGATAAATCCGAGCTTATCAGCCGTGAAATCGTTTCACACGGTGCAGCAGCACTCGTCATCAGAAGCGTTTACAAAATCACCGATAAATCGACAATTACGCAGGATGCAATTTATTTTGCAGATTCAGCCGAAATCAGATTCGATACCGTTATGGATTGGCAGGATAATCACCGCTTCCTCAAAACTGCATTTGATACCAATATTCACAGCAGCTTTGCGAGATATGAAATTCAGTACGGTAACGTAACAAGACCCACAACAAGAAACGATTCTGTTGAAAAGGCAAAGTTTGAGGTTGTTAACCATAAGTATACCGACGTTTCCGAAACCCGTTTCGGTGTTGCCCTTCTCAATGACAGTAAATACGGCATCTCTGTTAACGGAGGTCAGATGCGTCTTTCACTTCACAAGGGCGGCACAAGACCCGACTTTGAGGGTGATAAGGGTGTTCACAAAACAGTTTATTCATTCCTGCCTCACACTGGCGGCTTCTCTTCCGAAAGCGTTGTCAGACCTGCATACGAGCTGAATATTCCCGTTATCGCAGGTAACGGAGATTTTGAGGCTGTTGCACTTGTTGTGCCTGAGGCGGCAAACGTTATCGTTGAGGCAATCAAGCCTTGCGAAGATAATGAAAAGGCATTCATCGTACGCCTTTACGAAGCAGAAGGCACCTATACAACCTGCCCCGTTAAATTCTATGACGGTGCAAAGAAGGTTGAAGTCACCAATATGCTTGAAGAAGTTGAGGGCGCATTTGAAGGCGAATCCCTTGAATTCAGACCCTTTGAAATCAAAACATTAAAAATCTGCTATTAATAGGTGAATTGTATGAGAAATTTTACTCTTAATCTTACCGATGACGGCGTAACCTTAACCGCATATCTTCCCGAGCAGTCACCCGAAATAAAACATATGGAAAAGCGACCCACAATGCTTGTTCTTCCGGGCGGAGCATATATGATGTGCTCTGACAGAGAAGCAGAGCCTATTGCTTTTACATATAATATGCAGGGCTATAACGCTTTTGTGCTCCGATATACCGTCGGCAAAGGTGCGGCAGCTTTCCCCAGACCTCTTGAGGATGCAGACCTTGCAATGAAAACCATTATCGATAACGCAGAAGAATGGAACGTTGATACCGATAAAATTGCGGCAATCGGCTTCTCTGCAGGCGGTCATCTTTGTGCCGCACTTGCAACAATGGGCAAAATCAGACCCGCTGCAGTTGTTCTCGGTTATCCTTGTATTCTTGATTCAATCAGTCACATTCTTGCAGAGCCCGTTCCTTCGCTCGATGAAAAGGTTGATGCAAACACTCCGCCTGCATTTATTTTTCATGCAGCAGAGGATGGCTGCGTACCCGTAGAGCATTCTCTTGCGTATTCAGCTGCTCTTGCAAAGGCAGGTATTCCGTTTGAACTTCACGTTTTCGAAAAAGGTTATCACGGATTTTCCATTGCAAACAACTCTGTTTACGATAAGAAAGAGTATCTCGATTATCTTGCTCACGTCAAATGCTGGGTGGAAATGAGCGTACGCTGGCTTGACGGCAGATTTAACGATTAAAAAATAATTTTTATGCACCGAAGAAATTCGGTGCATTTTTTTATGTATCAACAGCGGTGATGGTGTGCATAATAATAGCAATTCTGAATGAAAATTACGGAGGTAATTTTATGAAAAAAAGAGTTTTTGCAATTGTTGCCGCAATAACGGTTCTCACAAGCGTTTTTGCAGCCTGCACCCGTACCAAACCATCGGATAACAAAGACGGCCCTGATGCAACGGTAACGGAAATCCGTTATCTCAACTTCAAACCCGAGGTTGCCGAGGTGTATAAGAGAATTTCCGAAGCATACGAAAAAGAAACGGGCATTAAGCTCGTTGTTGAAACTGCCGCTTCGGGCACCTACGAGTCAACCCTTACTGCCAGAATGGCAACCGATGAAGCGCCCACAATCTTTCAGGTTAACGGCCCTATCGGTTATGCTTCGTGGGCAGAAAACTGTGCAGACCTGAGCAACACCGAGCTTTACAAACATCTCAAGGATAAATCTCTTGCAATTATGTCTGACGGCAAGGTTTACGGTATTCCTTACGTTGTAGAGGGCTACGGAATCATTTATAACAAAGCGATTCTCTCAAAGTATTTTGCTCTGCCTACCAAGGAAACAACCTATACCTCTGCAGATGAAATAAATTCTTTTTCAGCTCTGAAAGCGGTTGTTGAGGATATGCAGGCGCATAAGAAAGAACTCGGAATCGAAGGCGTTTTTGCTTCTACTTCTCTGAAAACAGGCGAAGATTGGCGTTGGCAGACTCATCTTATGAATATCCCCGTAACGCTTGAGTTTCTTGATAAGAATATTGACCTTACGGGCAATGACTATAAGAGTATCGATTTCACTTATTCCGATAATTTCAAGAATATCTTTGATTTGTATATCAACAATTCAACTGCCGATAAAACGAAGCTCGGCACTGTCGACGTAACAACCTCTATGGCTGAATTTGCGCTGGGTAAATGCGCTATGGTACAAAACGGTAACTGGGGCGCATCGCAGATTCTCGGTGTTTTGGGCAATACGGTCAAAGCAGAGGATATCGCATTTATGCCGATTTATACGGGTGCAAACGGCGAAGAAAAGCACGGTCTTGCAATCGGCACGGAGAATTTTATCTGCATCAATGCAAAAGCAACCGAAGCCGAGCAGCAGGCGGCTGCGGATTTTCTTTG
>JAGBUT010000044.1 GCA_017630695.1 Clostridia bacterium | reverse complement strand
CTCAGGGTCTTGACGAAATAACAATCGGCTCTGCCGACAGAATACGCACCGTTGCCCCCAAAATCGTTTTCATTGCGGGCGCAAACAGCGGAGTTTTCCCTGCCGTACCCTCGTCGGGAGCGACCCTCAACGATAAGGACAGACGCAGGATGAGTGAAATCGGCATCGGTCTTTCCGATTTCGGTGAATACAAGCTCGCAGAAGAAAAGCTGATTGCCTATAACGCATTCTGCTGTGCATCGCATAAGCTTTACGTCTGCTGTCCCGAAAGAAATTCGCAGAATGAACAGCTCGCACCATCCGAGCTTTATATAAAAATCAAAAACCTCTTCCCGAAATGCGAGGAGGTTGATGCGTCGAGCCTTGACGGTCTTTATTACGTTGAGGGCGATGCTCTTGCCTTTGAGCAGCTTGCAAAAAGCAGCGGCGAAGCAAGTGTTATCGGTGAAACTTTAAGAGAATATTTTGAGGGCAGAGAGGATTTCGCAGGCAAAATCGATTCGCTCCGAAGAGCAGGCGGTCTGCGTGATTTCTCCATTGCCGACAGCTCCGTTGCCGAGAAGCTTTTCGGCAAGAATATGTATATCTCCGCTTCAAGAGTTGAGAGCTTCTATAAATGCCCCTTCTCATATTTCTGCCGTTACGGTATCAAGGCAATGCCCCGAAAGATTGCCGAGCTTGACCCGATGCAGAGGGGCAACGTTATCCATCACGTGCTCGAAAAACTGCTTCAGAATTACGAAGCAGAAGTGCTGATTGCCATGCCTCACGGCGAATTATTCGATATCATTTCGTCGCTTATGGACGAATATCTTATGGCAAAGCTTGACGGCACACAGCGTGACGAAAGATTCCTCTATCTTTACCGTAAGCTCGCAATGAGCGTTTGCGACGTTGCCGAAAGACTCATCAGAGAGCTTTCGTTGAGCGATTTCAGACCCGTTGATTTCGAGCTTCCCATCGGATACGACGGTGAAATTCCGCCCTACGAGGTGGAAGCTTCAGACGGCAGGGTAGTTGTTTCGGGCTTCATCGACAGAGTTGATTCAGCCGTTATCAACGGCAAAACCTATCTGCGTGTTGTTGACTACAAATCCTCAGGCAAGGCTTTCAAGCTCAGCGACGTTGTGCAGGGTCTGAATATGCAGATGTTCATTTATCTTTTTGCGCTGTGGCAAAACGGTAAAGAAAAATACGGTGATATCACCCCTGCAGGCGTGCTTTATTATCCTGCAAATTCTCCGCTGATTTCGGCTGAAAGAGGCGAAAGTGCGGATGAAGTTGCTCTCAAAAAGCAGAAAAAATGCCGTATGCAAGGCATCGTACTCAACGATTGCGACGTTGTTGTTGCTATGGACAGGTCTGCAGGCGGACTTTACATCCCCGTTGATTTCAATGCAAAGGGAGAGATGAAAGGCTCGCTCATCAGACTTGCACAGCTCGAAAAACTCAAAGAGAAAGCCGATGCCGTGCTTTCCGAAATGGCGGATGCTCTTCACTCGGGTTCGATTGAAGCAGTGCCGTCTTACGGTGCGAGCTACAAAAACGTTTGCGAATACTGTGATTATAAATCCGTTTGCTCTTTCGAGGAGGATATCCCCGTGAAAGAGCTTTACGATACCGACCTCGACGAGGCACTTCGAAATCTTGAAAGAAGGGAGGATGAAGCTGATGGGGACTCCGTGGACGAATGACCAGCTCAAAGCCATTGACGGGCGAAAAGGCACTCTGCTTGTAAGCGCCGCCGCAGGCTCGGGCAAAACAGCCGTGCTTGTTGAAAGAGTTATCCGCAGAATCTGTGATTCCGAAAATCCCTGCGGAGTTGAAAATCTGCTCATCGTAACCTTCACCAAAGCCGCCGCCGCACAGATGACAGAAAAAATTGAGGCGGCAATCAGCAAAAAAATTGCAGAGAATCCCTCGGATAAACGTCTGCGCCGCCAACAGCTGATGCTCCCTTGTGCAAACATCTGCACGATTGACTCCTTCTGCATAAATCTCGTGCGTGAGAATTTCCACGCTCTGGGCATCGCTCCCGATTTCGGTCTGCTCGATGAAAGCAGACTCAAAATCCTCAAAGCGCAGGCGGTCAACACCGTTGTGGGCAACCTCTATAAAAACCCCACCGAAAACTTTATGCGATTGACGAATCTCATCAGCGATAACCGTGACGACCAAAAGCTCGTTGCGGCAATCCTGAATCTTCACTCGCTCTCGCAGGCATATCCCTTCCCCGAAATCTGGCTTCGCTCCCTTTCGTCGCAGTTCAGTGCGCCCGAAACGGTCAACGACAGCCCGTGGGGCAGAATATTGCTCTCGCATATGAAAGGCACAACCGAAAACTGCATCGGCGGTATTGAGCATTGCCTTATGCTTCTTGCCGATGAACCCGAGCTTGAAGCAAAGTACGCACCGATGTTTTCGGCAGAAAAAGAGATGCTTCTGCGTTTCCTCACAGCTCTTAAAACAAAGCCGTGGAACGAAGTGCGCGAAGAATACGAAAAAATCGTTTTCGACAGAATGCCCGGCGCACCGAGGGGCTACGTATCCGAGGTCAAGGATATCTGCCAGAGCGTGAGAGGCGCATATAAAAAAGAAATCGCAGGTATGGGCAAATTCCTCTGCATCTCTTCGCAGGAGCATTCCGAGGACGTCAGAGCACTTGCTCCCGTTGTTTCCGAGCTTATCGAGGCAACGGTTGAATTTGCAAGGGAGTTTGACGCTCTCAAAAGTGCGGAAAACGGTGCGGATTTCTCCGATACT
>JAGBUT010000043.1 GCA_017630695.1 Clostridia bacterium | reverse complement strand
GTCAAGATAATATTTGAGTTTTTCAGCGGCATAATTATCCGTTATTGACGCATCGGAATCGATAACGATAACCGCATCGGTAAGGTTGGAAACGTTTTCGTCGGCAAAGGCAAACGGGGCTGACGAAAAAACTGTGATGAGAGCTAAAACAATGCTTATGAGTTTCTTTGCACGATGCATAATTTCACTCCTTCTGTTTTGTTGTTAAAACCCCTGCATTCTGAGGATGCAGGGGTTTGGAAGTTTATCTTACGGAATCGTAAACGTCATAGAAATTGCCGATGAATGCTTCTGCCGCACCCTTGCCGTAGGAAATAAGGCACCAGGTATCGCTGTCAAACGCATTTTTTTCTGCGTTGTACTGAATACCTGCGAGACAGTAGTTTGCAGGGTTTGCAACGTAGCCTGCGGCATCGTTCATAAGGTCCATAACGATGATGTCTTCGCCCGTATATTCTCTGATGGGTTCAAGGGGGAAGCCGTCTGCGCCGTCACCGCCGAGGAAGAGTTCGCCGAAGGTTTCACCGGGGGACATATAAACCTTCATATCCTCGCCGATTTCAAGGTAACCGACCTCTGAAACTGTGTAGTATCTGCCGAGGTTATCTTTGAGAATGAAGTTGTCGGCAACGGATGTTTTACCGAGAAGAACGATGATATTGTTATCGATTTTAACTGTAAACTGCTTGTTTCTTATGTTGAGAATTGGCTTTACTTCTGTTGCATCAACCGTTTCAAGGTCTTCATACCAGACGGTGTATCTTTCAACGTCGGAGAGTGTGTTAACACCGAGTCTGTCACCGGTTTCTTCGTTAAGCTGAATTCTTTCTTCTCTCGTCATATTCATACCGAGAAGGATATATGCGATTTCGTAGCCGTAGCGAACGGAGGTGTAATGTGCGTTGCCGGGGAATTCGTCAACACCGTCACCCGTATAATATCTTGCGGAAGTAACTGTTGAAACGTTGCCCTGCAGGAAGATGAAGTTATATCCTGCGTCGTTCATAACCATTTCGGCGCTCCATATGAAGTCGGGAGTGAACTTTTTATCGAATGAAAGTGATTTCTCAGGGTCAGCATTTGCCCAGTCGTAACTTGCTGATTCGGGATGGCAGCCGAAAGTTGCGATGATTGTGGGAGTCTTTGCTTCGTTTGTGGGCAGGAACTCGAGTTTATAGATGTTTGTGTCAAGTGCTATGGGAGCAGTTCTGTCGTAAACGTAATCTGTGCCGTCGATTTTTGAATAGTAGAGCTTACCTTCCGTCATATCGTCGAGAGCTGCCTGCACAGCTTCTTTTGAACCTCTTACAACGGAATCAATGAATGAACGCTCAACACCAAATCTGACGTTGCCCGTGATTTTGCTGAAAACGTTGTTCACGATACAGCCGAGGGGGTCAGTCCAGACACCCTGGGAGTCAATACCCGTGTGGATGTGAGTGCAGGAGATGTTGATGCTCACGATGTTATATTCTTCAGCAATATCCTTGAGTGCGTTTCTTACTGTTCTGACGTCTGCGTTAGCGAAGCCCATAGCGTCAAGAGCGAGGAAAACAACGTTGCCTCTGCCTGAACCGTCGTTCATAACAACGGCTCTGACCATAAGGTCCTCCTTGTTACCGTCCTCATCGGTATACATATCGTCACCGAAAATATAGGGGATATATGCGCCCTTTGCGTATTTCTTTGTGCCGAAATCATCGGGAAGGACTGAAGCTTTGCCGTAACCGAGGCTCCAGACCTTGTTGCCCTGAGGCTCGTCGATGAATGTTTCAGTGCCTGCGTAAAAGCCTTCGTATTCGTCAAGGTTGAATTTTTCATAGTCGGCAACAGCCGCTGAATCGGGGATGATAACCTTGAGAATGTTGCCGAGCACTCCGTTGATAACAAAGTTGCTCAATCCGTTTACAAAACGGGATAAGGTCTTTTTGGATTGGATTGTTTCGGCATCGGGGCCGCTTTCCTCAACGTATTCAACGATTGAGTCGTATTCAGCATCGTTGTTTGCCGATGCCGCAACGGGAGGAATCAGCAAGCAGATGCATAAAACAAAAGAAATAACTGACAGAAGAGTTCTTTTCATAGATATTACCTCTTTCTAAAAATTGCTCAATTTCTATATTAGCATTATCAATAATCAATGTAAATGTTTTTATAAGCATAATTTGAAAAATCGGCTTTTTAACTGATTTGAGCACCTTTTTTTAGGTTGAATTGCCGAATAAAGATTATAATAATCTTAACGGTTGACAGGAACTATACTATATTGTAAAATCAAATAAAAAAACAAAAGGAGAAATATAATGGCAAAAATTCTTATCAGCCCCGGCAAATACGTTCAGGGCGCAGGCGAAATGAAAAAACTTTACGATTATGCAAAGAGTTACGGCAAGAAGGCTCTTGTTCTCATCACGGCAGCAGGCTATAAGAGAATCGGTGCAACTGTTGAGAGCAGCTTTGCAGGTCAGGATTTTGAGCTTGTTTTTGATTATTTCAACGGTGAATGCTCAAAGAACGAAATCAACAGACTTATCGCAATTATGAACGAAAAGGGTTGTGACCTTGTAATCGGTATCGGCGGCGGTAAGATTCTTGATACTTCCAAGGCAGTTGCATATTATTGCAAAACACCCGTTCTTATCTGCCCCACAATCGCTTCAACAGATGCACCCTGCAATGCTCTTTCAGTTATCTATACCGATGACGGTGTTTTTGAAGAATATCTTTTCCTTCCTGCTAACCCCAATATGGTTCTTATGGATACAGATATCATCACCGCTTCACCTGCAAGACTTACCGTTTCAGGTATGGGCGATGCACTTGCAACCTATTTTGAGGCAAGAGCAGTTATGGCAAAGGATGCAGGCACTTGTGCAGGCGGCAAGGTAACTTGCGCCGCTATGGCTCTTGCAAAGCTTTGCTTTGATACTCTTATGGAAGAGGGCGTAAAGGCAAAGATTGCTCTTGAAGCAGGTGCTTGCACAGAAGCTGTTGAAAAGGTTATCGAAGCAAATACTCTTCTCAGCGGTATCGGTTTCGAAAGCGGTGGTCTCGCAGGTGCACACGCTATCCATAACGGTCTCACAGTTCTTCCCGAATGCCACCATATGTACCACGGTGAGAAGGTTGCTTTCGGCACAGTTACACAGCTTGTTCTTGAAAACGTTGACGGTGACGAGCTTGAAAGAATCGTTGAGTTCTGCATTGAACTCGGTCTGCCCGTAACCTTCAAGGAGCTCGGCATTACTGAAGTTACAGACGAAAAGCTTATGGCTGTTGCCGCTGCAGCTTGTGCAGAAGGCGAAACAATCCACAATATGCCCTTCGAAATCACTCCCGAAAAGGTTTGCGCAGCTCTCAAGGCAGCAGATGCTTACGGCAGATATTTTCTTGGTGAATAATTGAATTGAAAAAGGGGACTGTTCCAATTATGGGGCAGTCCTTTTTGGTTTTCTTTAAAAGAAAATATTGACAATGTTTATGGAATGACTTAAAATTTAATTAGTTGTAAAAGTGTTACAACACATAATGGAAAAAGGAG
>JAGBUT010000042.1 GCA_017630695.1 Clostridia bacterium | reverse complement strand
CATTTACGGGTGCAAAGGAAATCTCAGGCTGGAGTGAAACAACAATCAACGGTGTCAACGCATTTGTAACTGATGTTTCCATTGAGAGTGAAGATGACTATTTCCATTCGCTTTTCAAAGGTAATAAAAGACTTTCACGCCCCAATTATCCCAAAGAGGGTTTGAATCAGGTTGTTGATCCCAAAACAGATGAGGCTATGGTGCCTGAAAACGAAGCTCAGTTCTTCACAAAATCCGTTGTGTTCTATGCAAATCCTGATGACGTTCTTGATTTTGCAAACGTTAAGGATGTTTCTGTAAGAATTATGCATTTCTGGTGCGATGAGCTTCTGCCTCTTAATTCGGTTGATGCCGCAACGGGCAGAGTTGAAACAAGAAAACCTACGGCAATGACAGTCAGAGTTGAAGATAATTATGTTTTTGAAAACGTAAAAGAGGCTCTTTCTCTTCCCGGTGAATGGTATCTTGATCGTGCTGAAGAAAAGCTTTATTATATCCCCGAAGAGGGAGATACTGTTGATAACACCGTGCTTTATGCAGGCGCTACAAAAAATCTTATGAGCATTGACGGTGTAAATAATATTTCATTCCAGGGCATCGACTTTGAAAAAACCGATTGGGATTACGTTGGAAAAGACAGCTCATTTTCAGGTAAGGTTTTCCCTGAGTCACATCCTTTATATAAAAACATTGAATACGGTGCAACTCATCCTCAGGCAGCATTTGAAACTCCTGCTGCAATCAATATCATTTCATCTTCGAAAATAAACTTTACAGATTGCCGTTTTGAGAATATTTCATACACCGCTGTGAAGTTTGATAAAGCGGCAGCAGATTGTAAAATAACAAGCTGTATGTTTAATGAAATCGGTGCAAATGCAGTTTTCATTCATGGTGATTTCGTTGTTCCTGCATCAACACGCAATATTGACGTGGTTGATTGTCATATCAGCAGCTATGGCAGAATTTTCAATAATGCAATCGGAATTCTTCTTACTCATGCAATTGACTGTGACCTTACAAATAACGAAATTCACGACGGCTGGTATACGGGAATTTCCGTTGGCTGGAACTGGGGTTATTCAGCCAATTCCACCAACAACATAAAAATCTGCGATAACCTCATTTACGATATCGGCAATGGATGGCTTTCTGATATGGGTGCGATCTACACTCTCGGAATCCAGCCTGATACTGTAATAAGCGGAAACGTGATTTATAACGTTGGTTGTGATGAAGGCAGATACGGTTACGGCGGCTGGGGTATTTATCTTGACGAAGGCTCAAGCGGTATGCTTGTTGAAAACAATCTCGTTTATGATTGTTCTTCGCAGACTTTCCATCAGCACTATGGCAAAGACAACGTTGTAAGAAACAATATCTTTGCTTTTGGCGGTGACGGTGCATTCAGAATCACAAGAAACGAAGAGCATAATTCACTTACTCTCTCGAACAATATTCTTGTTACCGATAACGCAACGATGTATGCTCTTACAACCGAAAGAGATTGGTTTGTTGATGACAGCAACACTTACTGGGATTATAAACATGGCGGTAACGTTTATTCGGGCGATTCTATGAGTGTTTTTGAAAGAAAATCAATGGTGATAATGACTGCGCGCGGATACTATAACAATGCAGTTTTTGCAGATCCTTTGTTCAAAGATGCTGAAAATCGAGATTTTACACTTGCGATTAACAGCCCCGTGCTTGAAACCGGTTTTGTTCCGTTTGAATATACGGCAGGTACAATAACGTTATTTGAATAATAAAAAACAAGAGCAGTGTCAATTTCAGCACTGCTCTTTTTCTTATAAGTATAAAGTTCAAACAGATTAATTAATATGTGTATGAGTTATTATATTTTGCTTTTTGCCTGACTGTAAAAGTTTATATAATCGTTGATTACCTCTTCAAATAACTCATTACAGTAAATCTGAAAATGACCGCAATCATATCTTTTGCAGATGAAGTTTTTGGCTTTCTTTGCAAGTTCGATTGTTTTGTTGGCAGGCGCAAGGTCATCCTATGAATAGGCCGCAACAAAAATCGAAGTATCAATCTTGCTGAAAACTTACCAGGCAAATATTTAAGAAACTCAAGCAAAGTTCTTGTAGGAGCTTTATTAATATAAAAACTACGCACTGCACCGGGTTCCTTTTGAATAAAAGTCTGCGTCTTCACAAGTGAATTTATAATTCATTATTGTTCCTCCTGAGTATAAATTCAGTTGCTGAGTTCTATTTTTTCTCCTGCTGAAAGTACTGCTGTAAAACAGTTGTCTTTGATAGTGTAAGGTTTGTTTGCACAGAGGTTTTCTGTTTTGTTGTTCAATTTGATTTTTAAGGTGCAGTCGTTTTCTGCTGTTACGGTTGCGTTTTTGAGAACCGAGTTTTCCCAGGAAATATCAAAAGTCAGATTTCCTCTTGCCTTGATTCCCTTGATTGAACCCTTGCTCCATTCATTCGGAAGAGCAGGTAAAAGCTCTGCAACTCTGTTGTCGGGCGAACCGAGATGGCTTTGAAGAAGCATTTCCGTTATACCTGCTACTCCGCCGAAATTACCGTCAATCTGGAACGGTGGATGAATATCAAAAAGGTTGTTGGCAGTGCATTTTTCGAGAAGGTATTTAAGGTGCTTATATGCGTTCTCACCATCTTTGAGTCGGGCATAAAAACAAATCGTCCACGCTCTTGACCAACCCGTTGAACCTCCGCCGTTTTCAATTCTGCGAGCAATAGTCCTTTTGGCTGCTTCATAAATTTTAGGGTTGCTTTCATTAATCTGATCAGCAGGGAAAAGGCCGAAAAGGTGAGAAATGTGGCGGTGACCCGGATCGGTTTCTTCGTAGTCATAAATCCATTCTCTTATCGTACCGTAACGCTCACTGATTTCTATGGGCGGAAGTTTATTGAGGATTTCAGAAATCGTTTTGCAAAATTCTTCATCCTTGCCCAAAATACTGCAAGCGTGAGCAGTACGGGTGAAGAGGGCGTAAATAATCTGAAAATCTATTGTTGCACCCTCGGTAAACATACTTTCCTGCTTTTCGCCGTTTGCATCGATATAATAGAATTCGTTTTCAGGTGAGTTAGAAGGAGACGTGATAAGCTGACCTTTTTTGTTTTCAGTCAGATAATCCTGAACAAATTCGCAGGCTCCTTTCAAAATAGGATAAATCTCTTCAAGATATTCCTTGTTGTTGGTGTATTCATAATGTTCCCAAAGATTAAGGCAAAGCCACGGACCTGCCATAGGAAAGAATCCGCAGTCTACGCTGTCGTGAACACCAGTTCTTCCGAATGCGTCGGTAGTGTGGTTGACAACCCATCCTCTTGCATCAAAAAGCTCCTT
>JAGBUT010000041.1 GCA_017630695.1 Clostridia bacterium | reverse complement strand
CACATTCGATACAGACGGCGGCTCAGCAATCGATCCCATCACCGGTGATTACGGCGATGCAATCACAGCTCCTGCAGATCCCACTAAGGAAGGTTACACCTTCACAGGTTGGGTTGACGCAGACGGCAACGCTGCTGATATCCCCGCAACAATGCCTGACGAAGACGTTGCTCTCAAGGCAACATGGGCAGTTAACAGCTACAAGGTAGTTTACACAAGCGATGAAGAAACATTCGCTGATTATGACGTTAACTACGGCGCAGCAATTCCCGTTCCCGCAGTTCCCACCAAGACCGGTTACACATTCGGCGGTTGATACGAAAAGAACAGCGGCAAGGCAAACACTGATTACACATCAATGCCTGCTGAAAATCTTGAATTCGTAGCAAAGTGGAACTCAGTTCAGGGCGTTGAATACTACTTCGACGTTTACAAGATGGGCGTTGACGGCGAATATCCCGCAACTCCCGAACGTTCAGTTCTCACAGGCGAAGTTGGCGCAACAGTATCTGTTCAGTACACAGCTACTCCCGGCTTCAAGCTTGACAGCTACAAGCTTTCAGGCACAATCGAACCCACAGGCACTCTCGTTCTCTACGCTTACGTAGCAAGAGAAGAATACAAGTTCACTGCTTATAAGGAAATCGGCTCAACAGAAGTTGTTGCAGAGGGCACATATCTCTATGAAGCTCCCGTAACAGCAGTTGCTGATCCCACAAACACAGGTTATGTATTCGACGGTTGGGTTGATGCAGACGGCGCAGCAGCTTCTGTTCCCGCATCAATGCCCGCTAAGGATGTAACAATCTATGCAACATGGCTTAAGGATGCATTCGACGCATCATTCGATGCAGGCGAAGGCGCAACATTCCCCAACGGCGATCAGGTAGTTACCGATCCTACAGAACTTGATGCTCCCATCAAGGCTCCTGCAGAAGATCCCGTTAAGGATGGCTATGAATTCATCGGTTGGGCACCCGCAGATGATCCCGAAAACGTTATCACAGACGGTGACTTCGGCAACATGGACGCTGACGGCGAAGAGTTCGTTGCAGTTTGGGAAAAGTCAACATTCAAGGTAACCTTCTATGATTACATTCCCGAAGACGGCAAGACTCCCATGGTAGCATCAAAGGTTGCATCAGCTGAATATGATTACGAAGCAAAGGTTATCTTCCCCGCAGAAGTAAATCTTTACGAGTATGAACACTACATCTTCCTCGGCTGGACACTTGTTGAAAACAAGCCCATCGTAACAGAAGATTACACAGAAGAAATGCTTGCAGATCTTCTTGTTGACACTTCAAGCGAAATCGCAGACGTTGCAAATGCAAACGAAGACGGCGAAATCAACTACTACGCAGTTTACAAGAGAGTAAAGGTTATGCTCATTCCCAAGAATGACGAATGCACAACCGTAATCGACAGAGACGGCGGCACAGTTGATGATTACGTTGACGGCGAAAGCATCTGGTACGTATACGGTCTTGAAGAAATCCTCAAGGAAACAACTCTTCTCGCTGAATACATCGATGTTCAGGGCGACGGCCGCATCGAAATCGAATTCAGAGCAAGAGAAGAAGGCAAGACTCACGCTCCCTGGACCGGCACCGGTACAGTAATCAACGTTTATGATAACGTAACAGACGAACTTGTAGAAAGCTTCTACATCGTTATCTTCGGCGACCTCAACGGTGACTCATACATCACTGCAGCAGATATTTCTCTTGCAGAAGACGAGGCACTCGGTCTCACATGGTGGAGCTCAGAGGACGAAGTTGAATACGCACCCTACATGGTTAAGGCTGCTGACCTCAGCGGTAACAACAAGCTTATCACTGCAACAGACGTAGCTATTGTAGAAAGCGCATCACTCGGTCTCTACGAAATCTTCCAGGAAGACGGTAGTTACGAAGACTACATCTAATCAACAGTAACAAGGCCCCTCGGCGAAAGCCGGGGGGCTTTTTCTGCATAAAAAAACCGACGGAATCCTGCTTTGAGATTCCGTCGGTTAATTTTTTTATCAGTCTTCGAGAATAGCTCTCTTGTATTTTTCAAGGAGCTTGCGGGCGAGTTCAACTGTGTTTTCGTTGCTCGGCTCATCGGGGTTTGCGGTTGAAAGCCATTTTCTTTCAAATTCGGCATAGCTTTTATAGAACTGATTGCCTCTGTAAATATTTCTTTCGCAATGCTGTTTGCGGGTTGTGGTTGAGAAAAGCTTGCGTCTGGGGAATTCATATGCAAGGCGTTCAAAGAAGCTCTGCCAACGCTTGACGTAATATGTTCCTATAAGACCGCCCCATTCTTTCCATGCATAGTCGTAATTGACTGTGTTTGCAATCGGGCCCCAGAGAGTGACCTGAGTGAGAAGGTTGAGTTCAAAATTCTGCTGGTCTTTTTCTGTGAATGCAAGCTCTCTTGCCTGTTTGAGGTGTTCGTGAAGAGTGAGCTCCGGTCTTGTCTGAAGCAGTTCATCAACTTCGCCGCAAATCTTGAGGAATGCGTTTGATGAACGCTCGAAAATGCTGACGTCTTTTTGCGTGTAGCCGTACATAACCTTGTCATAAAGATTGGAAACGTAGTTGCTGAGCACCTGACGGACAAGGTCACAGGCATCGTAAGCAAAGCCGTCTTTGGTTGCGTTTTCGGAACTGAGGAGAAGCTCTGCAGCTTTGTAGAGAGTTTTGTTGTCATAGCGAAGCTCTCTGAAATCGTTGGGTGCGGTGTGTTTGAGGTCGGTTGCAGGTCTTGCGCAGATAACCGAGCCTGTTTCTCTGCCTGTGCAGTTTTCGCTGTAGCAGCTTTCACGCAGGAGATTAACCGCATCAACAAGGCATCTTTCTTTGCTGCCGTAGCGGCGGTATGCGTAGTCCTTGAGCCATTCATCAAGGTTTATCGCATCAGCTTCGGTGAGCATCCGGAATGCAAGGTCAAAATAAAGAGGATTCTGGAAAATACCTTCCATGAAAAGACCCGTACCCGAGCAGTTTTCACAATCAAGAAGAGCGTACTGGTTGTCGGCAAGAGCTTTGATGCTGCCGTGAAGAGTGTTTCTGTCACCAAAGTTATGAATGTTGCCGAGAACGAATTCGTAGCCCCAGAAATTATCTGTTTCTTTGTGTTTTGAGCCGTCAATATCGAGGATAAGAAGTCTGTCTTTGGGAACAGCTTTGACTATCTGCTCACGAAGAGACCAGCTCTGCATAACCCACACAGAGTCCTTGTCAAAGCTTTTATACATATCGTCAATGGCTCTGCCGACTTTCCAGAGATAGTCCCTTGTTTTGATTGAAGGAACGTTTTCGTGGAAGGGGTCGCAGGCGTAATAATGATATGCGCCGAAAAGCTGACGTTGTTTCTCAAGAAGAGCAGTACCGAATTTTTTGAAATATCTGTCGGTGGGGTCAAGCTGATATGTGATGGGGAAGTTGCACCATGAGGGTACCATGCGGAGTCTGACTTTATTAAAAATCTTTGTGACGGTTGAAGGAACTGTGCCTGTGAATCCCTGCTGAATGGGGGTCATGCCGAGTTCAACTTCTCTGTCGATAATCTTTTTGCCGAGTTCAAGGCGGCTTTCAATATATTTGACGTCTGTGAGGCTGAAATAACCCGTGATGTTGGTCATGAGCTGCCAGGGCCAGAAAGAAGGACCTGAAAGGAATGAGAGAGCGCCTGTTTCGCTGTATTTGAAATCTCTCATTGTGTAGTACCAGACAGCCTCGCTGCCGACAACGGAAAGAGGCATATTGATGCCGTTCATAGCCATAAAGTCGATTTCTTTTTCCCATTCCTCCCACTTCCAGTAGGCGAATGAGTAACCGAAGGTGCAGTAATTCATATAAGCGCGTCGCTTCTGGGGAATAATCTTTGAGATTCTGCCTTCAAAAAGGGGAGCAGAATCAACGCTGAATTCACGGTTGCCGCAATGCGAAATGTTAACACCGCAGTATTTT
>JAGBUT010000040.1 GCA_017630695.1 Clostridia bacterium | reverse complement strand
AGACCGAAACCGCCTGTGAACAGACCGTAGCCGTATGCGACCTGACAAACATCGTCTTTTGTACCGCCTGCCGCAACGATTGCTCTTGCACAGCAGTCTTCCCAAAGATCAACGTCGTGCTGTGTATAGAAAGCAACAACTCTGCGACCTGTTGTGCCTGATGTTGAGTGAATGCGGACACATTCGTTGAGGGGTTTTGCAAGCAGACCGTAGGGATATGCATCTCGCAGGTCAGCCTTTGAGAGGAACGGGAGTTTGTAAAGATCGTCAATGCTCTGGATATCATCAGGAGTTATACCTTTTTCTTCCATAAGAGCACGGTAGTAGGGTACGTTTTCATAAACGTGCTTTACCTGCTTTACGAGCTTTTCGGACTGAAGAGCTTTCATCTCTTCTCTCGACATTGTTTCGATTTCTTTCTGGTAATAGTTTTGCGACATTTTGATCAACCTTTCTGTTTTTTCGGAACGTGAGGTTTAGAATAAAAAAAGTCCTCCGCATTCCGATTAAGAATACAGAGGACGAGAAAATCAAATCCCGTGGTACCACCTCAGTTCGTTGTCTTCTCACAAAAACAACCTTGTCGGGTACTTCATACCCTAGTTCTGTAACGGGAACTCCCGATGCATCCTACTTAAGATTTAACTTGTTCAGTGCACTGCTGACAGAATGAATTCGAGAAGGACGCCCTCATTGTCTCGCACCAACCGACAACTCTCTCCAGATTCTTTCCAACCTACTGGTTTCTGTTCGTTACGCATTTATTGTAGTTAAATATACCACCCGAAAATTCAATTGTCAATAGATTTTTTGAATTTTCATTACGATATTTTTTAGGTTTTTACCATTCATATTTAACTGTTTCGCCGTCGATTTCCCAAAGCAAAGGTGTTCTGCCTTCAAGAAAATCAAGAGGTCTGACAGAATGATTATCCTGATATACCCTGTAAGCCTCTGCAAGATCGTTTTTCTGCTCGGCAGTTACTTTGTCGGTGCAGGAAACAAAGAGGGGGGAATTGCTCACTGAAAGAACGTGAAGCCACTGCTTGTTTTTCTCCCAGGGAATGTTATCTCCGAGAATACCTACGCAGTCTGCATCAATCATATAGAAAGCTTCGTTTTGTGCAAGACGGAATGCAAGGGTGTTAACACCGTTTTTTCTTGTTGCATCCCATTCTCTGCCGCTTGTATCGTTACCTGTACGGTTTATTTCAACAAGACCTGCACAAAGGTGAGAAACGGTGTTGCAGCCGATTATATAAACGTCGTCTGCGGTTTCTTTGATAAGTCTGTAAAGGTCAAGAACGATTTCAGCATTTGTTTTTGTTTTATCGTAAAAACTCCAACTGCCGCCATCGGTTAATTTCGGGTCAAGCTCTCTGCCCCAGCCACCGAAGAGGTCGAAGGTTGTGAAATCGTGCTTGATAAGTTCATAGCCCCAGCCCTTGATTCTTTCGATATCAGCTTTGATATATTCAATAACAGCAGGGTGAGTCGGGTCGAGATACTGTTTTTTGCCTGAACGGAGAATTCGCATATCATCAGTGATTGCTGTGTCTCTGTTATGAAGGAATCTTACCCAGATACCGGGTCTGACACCCATAGCCTTGATTTCGTCGGCAAGTTTTTTCATATCACCGAATTTTTCGTTGGGAAGCCACGGACCTTCGCAGGAGTTAATCTGCCAGCAGTCGTCAATAACTTCAAACGGAGAATTATCGATTGAGCAGGAGAGTTCCTTCTGAAATTTGGCATCGGAAACTATCTCGTCAAAACTGCTGTTGCCGTATGCGTAATACCAGTTATTACCGCCGTAAACTCTTTCTTTAGGGAATATGGGGTTATCACAGATTGTCTTACAGTAATCGCAAAGGGAGGCAAAAGCATCCGCTGAATCATACTTTTTATATATAAATGTTGCAAGATGAATTTTTCTGCCGTTGAGATGAACACCGCAGTCACCGTTTCTGCAGTCAATAAGTGCTTTGATACCATCGGTGTTGTAAGTAAAGCTTATAAATGCATTCGGCTGGGTCTTTACACCGAAACAGAAGCACTCTTTGTTATTTGTTGCAATAAAATACCAAGGCATAAGTCTGTTGTTTTCCGCAAGGGGAAGAAACTCAAGCTCACCGTAACTGCGTTCCCAGGCATCACCGAGAACGAGAATATCGTTATCGCTTTCAAAATTCCATTCAATCTCAATGAATTTAACCTTATCGTCTGTTGCGGTGAGGTATAAATCAAGAGTGTTTCCGTTAACGGTTGTTTCAATGCAGGCATCGGAAAAGTTGTGTTCGCAGATAACTTTTTGGCTGAATTGATTCAGATTGAAATACATAATTATCACCGTAAAAATATTATTTTATGGAAATTATATCAAAAACAACAAAAAAATCAATATTTGCTATAAATATTTGTTGTTTTTATTGTTGGAATGTGCTAAAATGTAAAAAAATATTTGGGGAGATGATTCAGATGTCAAAGAAAGCACCGGCAAATGCTTTGCCTGCAGACTCTGCAAAACATATAACCACGTTTGAATATCTGTGTATTATGTTTGCAAGAGTCGGCGGTCAGTTCGGTTCAACCCTTACCGGTACTCTCGCCACAGCATTCCTTCACGAGTTATATTACGGTCCCGTCGGTGTTAATTCCGATGAGATTGCAGGTAAGCTCGCAGTTCAGACCACACTTACAACCATTTGCAGTATTTGTTTTGGTATTATTGCAGGTGTAATCGTTCAGAAATGGAAGAGCCGTTGGGGCAGATACCGTCAGTGGTATATTATCTGCCTTGTACCGACGTTCATTCTTACCGTTCTCTTCTTCTACGTACCTAAGGGTATGACTGTTCAGGAAATGACACTTTTCCGTTACGGAATAGCTTGTTGCCAGACCATTTTCAATATCTTCAATGGTCTTGGTCAGAACGTTGTTCAGGTTATTTCTCCCAACCACAAAGAAAAGAAAAAAGTTGCTACCATCTGGCAGATTTGCTATTATCTCGGCTACGGCGGAGCATATCTTGCAACCTTCATTTACGGTCTTTTCAGCGACGACAAGAATCAGATGTATATGATTCTTGCTATTCTTGCCGCATCTGTTACTCTTCTCGGCAACCTTATGGTTGGTCTTTTCTGTAAAGAAAGAATTGAACTTCCCAAGGCAGAGAAAATTAAGATTTCCAAATCGATTTTCTCTCTTTTCAAGGACAGAAACTATCTTGCATATCATTGCATTCAGTGGGCAAGTACCCTTGCAATGCTTGGTAAGATGTCAACTTATCTTGCAGCAATCACAGTTGGTTCTTCAAAGAATCTTCTTCTCACCTTGCCGACAGCTATCGGTACAGTTGTAGGTAACCTCATCACAACGAAACTCTCAAAGAAGCACGAACCCACAAAGCTGCTTAAATTCTGCGGTCCTTACGCAATGATTTCCGCAGGTGTCCTTTTTGCAATTTGTTTCATCGAAGCCAAAATGGGTCTTGTATTCTTCGAAGGCTGGAACAGCATTTTCTTCTATGCATTCTATTTCCTCTTCGGTGTTGGCATCGGTGTTCAGGAACTTTCAACATCTCACTTCAACGTTGAATTCTACGATTATCTTGAATGGAAAACCGGCGAAAGAATGGAAGCTATTCAGGGTATTGTTCCCGGCTGGATTCAGACAGGCCTTAACTATCTCAAGGAACTCATTATTCCCTATATGATCGCTTGGGCAGGTTATAAGTCATCCTTTGAAGGTGACCTTGTTGCAACGATGAGAGCAGAACCTACATATATGAAAACATGTCTCTTGTTACTTGCCTTCCTTGTTTTCGGTTACGCACTCGGCAACCTCATCAAGACAATCGTTCTCAAGTTCATGTATGACGTTGAGGGTCAAAAGAAAGAGCAGATGTATGCAGAGCTTGAAGTAATGCGTGCAGAAAGACATAAAGAAAACGAAGCTATTGAAGCTTCATTATAAAAAATTAAGAGCCTTCTTCTGAAGGCTCTTTTTGTTTTGCTTATTTTTCGAAATAGATTGCACCGCTTTGTGCGAAAATCAGCGGAGGTAAATCCATACCTTTCTGCTCGGGGATTCTTGATGCGATTGCGAAATCATGAATTTTGCTGTAGAGGAAACCGGGCTCAAAAACAACGTGAGCACAGATGAAGCCCTCTTTTGTTACCGGCAGAGAAACTGTGAAATTCTCGTTTCTCTTCTGTGCAGTGTAGGTGAAACATTCGCCGTCGGCATCAAAAACTATAAGTTTATGATTCTTGTGCATCTTTTTGACGTTGATTGTAACAAACGTTGAATCCGTCAGCTTGACAGTATCACCGAGAATTGAATCACCGCATGTAATATCGATAACGGTTGAGTTTGTTGTGAAGCTGATTGTTGTGCGTCCTTTAACGATTGCGTCAAGAATATCTTCGGATGAATTGGATTTAGCGTAAACGTATGTAACGGGCCAGGTCATAAGGTCGGTTACTACGTAATCTCTGTGATAGTCGCTTCCGCCGACAACTGGAAGCTTGTGACCGTTTCGCAGTTGTTCATGCCACCACTCGGTGCATTCAAGATTATCATAGTGAGTGGGCGAATTCCAAACTTCAAGTACGTCAACGTCTGAAGGATTCTTTTCCCATGTCCACGGACACTGTTTGCAATGAGGATGATTCATGCAAATAACTGCACCTCTTCTTTTTGCTTCATCCTTGACACGAAGAAAATCCTCGTATGTTTCGCAGGTATCGTAATCCTGCTGGTCAATAACGTCTTTTACACCCCACATATTGCAGTGACCACCGTCTTTTGAAAGCTCCGCACCGTAGATGAGGGTAAGACCGTCTGTTTTCGGGAATTCCTTGCAGTTGACGTTGTGGTCTGTCATCATAAGGAAATCGAGTTTCTTCTTTTTTGATTTTGCAATCAACTGCTCGAGTGTCAGACCACCGTCGGAAGCGGTGGAGTGGCAATGTGTAACACCGACGTACCATTTATAACCGTTAAAGCTCATAATTATTCTCCTTCGGAATATTGTATTCTTATTATATCACAGAGATTTCAGATTTTCAACTCCACTTTCCGTAGGTTGCATGATTTATATGAATAGGTTATACTGTTTTTAAGAAATGAGGTAATAAAATGAATTCATATATAACGGGTGCAACGATAAAATAACTTCGCGAATCAAAGGGGATAACCCAGTTTCAACTTGCTGAAACAATCGGAGTCAGCAGCAAGGCAGTTTCAAAATGGGAAACCGCAAAAGGATTGCCTGATATTTCCCTTGTTGAGCCTTTGAGTCAGGCACTTGGGGTTTCGGTTATGGAACTTATGTCAGGCGAAACAGTAATTAACCGCAACGTTTCGTCAAATATGCTTTTTACCAAATTTTACGTTTGTCCCGTTTGCGGAAACGTAATCACTTCCGTTGGCGAAACCGTTGTGAGTTGTTGCGGAATTTCATTACCGCCCCTTGAAGCAGAAGAACCTGACGATGATCACCAGATAAATATAAAAAACGTTGAGGATGAAAAATTCATTATCGTCAGTCATGAAATGACCAAGAGCCATTATATATCTTTTATGTCTTACGTTACGTCGGATAAAATCACATTCGTTAAGCTTT
>JAGBUT010000039.1 GCA_017630695.1 Clostridia bacterium | reverse complement strand
GCCGTAGTAGCCCTTTGCAAGTCTGAGTACTTTATTTCTTCTCTTGCGAGTCATAATAGCGCCTTTAATACGAGCCATAATTTAAATCCTCCGTTAATTAAAAAGTAGTTTACAAAGTTCCGGTCTTATTTGTAAGGAACAAGACGTTTGATCTGCTTGCAGTTTGTAACATCAGCAACAGTTGTCTTGCGAAGATTTCTCTTACGCTTTGTGTTCTTTTTGTTGAGAATGTGTGACTTGTAAGCATGAGCGCGGATGGGCTTGCCGCCTTTTGAAATCTTGAAGCGCTTCTTTGCGCCGCTGTGAGTCTTAATCTTGGGCATGGTTTATTTCCTCCTTAAAATTAAACACTTTGTTTGGTCGGGCTCTTACTTTGAGCTTTTCGGAGCCAAGAACATCAGCATCTGTCTGCCTTCGAGCTTTGCAGGTTTTTCAACGGCAGCGACATCAGCCATAGCTTCTGCACAACGATTCATAATGGTAAGACCGAGCTCGGGATGAGCCATTTCTCTGCCTCTGAATCTGATAGAAACCTTAACTTTGTCTCCTGAACCTATAAACTTGCGTGCATGGTTGACTTTTGTTTCAAAGTCGTGCGTGTCAATGTTGAGAGAAAGCCTGATCTCTTTGATTTCAACAACCTTCTGATTCTTTCTGGCTTCCTTTTCTCTCTTTGCCTTTTCAAAGCGGAACTTGCCGTAATCCATAATTTTGCAAACGGGGGGCTTTGCTGCGGGAGCGATCTTAACAAGGTCAAGATTTCTGCTCTCTGCAATTTTAAGAGCCTCTGCAGCGGACATAATGCCGAGCTGCTCACCGTCATCAGAGATAACTCTTATCTCTTTGTCACGGATTTCCTCATTGATTTGCTGTTCTTTGCTGCTGATGTTAAAGCACCTCCTGAATTGGATAAGAACCTTTCGGAACTTTTTGCAATAAAAAAGCGAGGCAGGGAATCCCAACCTCGCATAAAATCAACGCTTAAACAGACGCAGAACGCCTCTGTGAATAACAAGCTATTGACCAACGCGGGCATTCCCGGAAGGTGAGAGCCAACCTGCTCTGCTTTATTGTGCAAGTTATTCTATAATATTAATCCGCTTTTGTCAAGCGTTTTTTTGATTTTTTATCGAATTTTTCTCAAAAGCATTATTCCTGCGGAAACTCCGAGACCCAGAGCGAGGAACAAAACAGCCGTCAAACCGTTAACAATCGCTCCGTTTTCGGTGCAGTAGAGAGCCATACTGAGAATAAATCCGAGCGCACTGATGATAATCTGAACAACGGATGCGAATCGCATCTTTGCGCTGATATCACAAGCCGCCGCAACAGCTCTGAGCATTGAATATGCCGTGCCGTCGTGGATAATTCCCGCAGGGAGTCTGTCACAAACAGCATCTCTTCTTCTTTTGAAAAGTCTGCCTGCGGTTGCCGAAAGAATCTTGAACGTTTCTCTCGGAAGCTCGAAGCTGTCAGCAATAAGCTCCTGAGTAACGTTAACGTCGTTTGTTCTGACGAGCACCTGAATTCCGTTATCCTCAAGCACTCTGAAATATTTGCCGAGTTTCTTATCAACCGCATAGCTGACAACGAAAACTGCCGCCAGTTTGCCTGCAACGGCAAGGTACATAACCTTTCTGCCGCTGTGGGAATATCTCTCTTCAAGCGTTTTTTCGGGCACGTCAACGTTATGGTTGACAAGAAGATTTCTGTTGCCGAGAAGCACCTTCTGATTGTGAATTCTTGCCGCAATACCAAGCTTATCCTCATAAGTAAGCTCTTTGACTGCAGGAAGAATATCCTGTCTGCCGTCGATAACCTGCTCAAAACTCTCTCTGAGAGGACCGCCCGACTTGATAACAAGTGCCGCCGCATAGAGAAGCACGTCATCAATACGGATTGCCTTGAAATCCTTCATGCCGTGCATTGTGCAATTCTGTCTGTCAAATATATCGGCAGAATCAATAACAACCGCATTAGATGCTGCAGTTTGTTCTGCAGTATCCGTTCCCGTGATAAGGGTTCCCGTTGTGTTGAGAGTGAAGTTTGTTGTTCTTGAAATAAACGCAGGAATAAACGCAGAGAATACGGGGCAGCAAATACAGAAAGTTCCTGCAAAGGCTGACAGCGCCGCCATAAAATCGCTGTTTACAATTCCCGATGCAATTGCCGCGATAAGAGCGGCACCTGCTGCTGCAGGCAAAAGAATTTTCATCATTCTGCCCTCGCCTGCATCGGATTTTGAATTCTTGATGAAATTCTCGGGGAATGAAAGCTGCGATGAATAAAGAAGCTCTGCATTACCCATCATAAGACCTCTGCCAAGCTCGAAAATCTCGGATTCATTGTCAAACGGATGAACAGCAAACATATTGTGCTCATATTTGAACGCACACACCTCAAAGTTTGAGAGAATGCGCTGTGCATCAAGCTTTTCTGTTATTTTAGTAACAAGCACCGCAAAAATTGCCGTTGCCGAGAATACTGTTGCCCCGACACCTTCCGCACCTGAAACCGCGGCAATAACGTTCTGAACAAGTGCAACAATTATTGAAAAGCTGACTGCCGTATCGCTTGTTACTCGAAGTGATTTGAGAGCTGCCAGACCGAGAACAAATCGGTTACGGTTAACCGCTGCCGCCGCAATAAGCAGAATCGCATTCAATACGTTCAGAACAACAGAGCCCTGACTGAACGCTTCGGTTTCAACCGAAAGAGCCTGTGCAAGAAGCGGAAGCAGATTGATTACGATAATAAGAATTCCGATAACTCCTACCGTAAGCATACCCTTTGTTGCTCTGTCATTAATATTGTTAAGACGGGCATAGAAGGTTGTCTTTTCTTCGGGAGTTGTATATTCATGAGAAACAGCTTTGCTTTCAAGCTCTTTCTTCTCTCTTTCAAGAGCAAGACGTCTTTGCTCACGTTTGCGGATTCTTTCTTCTCTTGCCTTTTCTTCTTCGGAAAGACCGTAATCTCCGTCAAAATCCTCGTCAAGGTCAATAGCATCGATGAGCTTGAAGTTTTTCGCCTTCTGGCGACGTCTCTCCCAGAGATTCTCTTCAACGTCTCCCTCATCCGCTTCTTCGGGTGTGGATTCGGATGAGATATCCTCAAAACCAGTAAGCATTATCTGACCTTCAACGTTATCCGATGCAAGTTCTTCTTTCTGCATCGCAGGAGCTTTTTGGCCTTTTGCTCCGAGTACTATCGTCTTATCCTCGGCAAATTCTCTTTCGGCATCCTCTGCCGCAAGAACCTTCGGAACGGGAGCGAAACCGCCCTCGTCAGGCTCGCCGTTTTTCTTTACGACAACGCCGGGTCTGTCTACGGGGCCAACCTCATCAACGTCAATATCCGCTGTTTTTTCAAGGTTAAGCTTTGTAAAGAAACGAGTTCTGTATTCGCTTTCGGCTATATGTACCGTATCGGTTTCAGGCGGAGTTTCTTTTTTCTCCTGCGGAACAACCTCTGAAATTATATCTCTGAAAATGTCGCCTGCAGGTTTTTTGTCCGCATCAACAACAGATATTTCGGGTACGGAAACTTCTTTTTTCTCCTCAACCGGCTCGTCGTTAACGGGTCTGAAATATCTGAAAATACGGGGTTCCTCTTCAGGCTCATCTTCAGGAACAACAACTGTTTCAATGTCAAAAATCGACTCATCAAAGAACTCTTCTTCGAACGTTTCCTGACCGTCAACCTCCGCATCTCCTGACGATGAAGAGATATCCTGCATTTCCGCAGCTTTTCTCTCCTCACCCATAGGCCTGATGGTGAAAAGACCTGCATCAAACTCATCGCCAAGAATACTTTCAAGGCTTTGTGACGAAGATTTTTCTTCTCTCACGGGAGGAACGTATTCCTCTCCGTTTGTTTCGGCAATGAGTCTGTCGATATCGTCAATCGACCAAGTTTTTGAAGGAGCTTCAGCTTCGCTGTCAAGCAGACTCTGACGGTTTCTCACTTCGTTGAGAATGGCATCAAGCTCATCGCCCGAGCCGTTTTTAATATAATCGCTCAAAACCTTCACCTACCTGTTTTTTGCAATTTCATACATTAATATTCCTGCCGCAACCGATGCGTTGAGGGAGTTAATCTTACCCTTCATCGGCAGAGAAACAATAAAGTCACATTTTTCTCTGATAAGTCGGCTTATACCTCTGCCTTCAGAACCGACCACAAGAGCTACGCTGCCCGAATAATCCTGCTTATCCCAACGGGTGCCATCCATATCCGCACCGTAAATCCAGAAGCCTTTTTCTTTAAGCTCCTCAATGGTTGAGGCAAGATTAGGCACTCTTGCAACGGGCACGTATTCAACTGCACCTGCGGAAACCTTACCTACAGCATATGTCAGAGCAACACCTCTGCGCTTGGGAATGATGATTCCGTGTGCACCGCAGGCATCAGCAGTTCTGATTATTGCACCGAGATTGTGGGGATCTTCGATTTCATCGCAAATGATAACAAAAGGTGCTTCACCCTTGCTTTCTGCGTTTGCAAGAATATCCTCGATATCGGAATACTCATGCACAGCCGCCCAAGCTGCAACACCCTGATGGTTTGCGCCGCCGCAAAGCTTATCGAGTTTACGTACGTCCGTTTCCTTGATTACAATGCCCTTTTCACGACACTGCGCAATAATTTTGCCTACGGAGCCGCCTCTTTCTCCCTTTGCAACCATAAGGCTGTCAATTGACCTGCCGCTACGAAGTGCTTCGGCAACAGCATTTCTGCCGATTATCAGCCCCTGATGTTCGTTTTCAAAATCCACGGCACATACCTCCCACTATATTTAGTATACATTCGATTTATTATAACACAAAATCCTGCATTTGAACAGTAAAAATATAATTTTTACAAAATTTTTTCAAAAATATTTTTATGCTGTTTCAATAACTGACAGTTTTTCCTTTTTAAGGCATTTAAAATTATTCCGAACGTAATTTTACAATGAAGGGAAGTTTAAAATGGAACGGGTAAAAAAGATATCCGAAAAAGAAAAAACAGACAAGCTGGTCGACAGAGGCATATATTTTCTGCAACTGCTTCTTTACTATATGAGCAGTTTCACGCTGTCGGGCGCAGGTCTGTTTTCAGTAAAAGTTCCTTTGTGCATCGGATTGTCAGCAGTTTGCAAAGGTGCCGAGTTGATTGCAGCTTGTCTCGGCGGAATAACCGGCTGTTTTTTGCGGATGAACAAAACAGATGCCCTTTGCTGCCTTATCCCCCTTGCAGGTACAGTCGGCACTGTTCTTGCCGTTGAAAAACTGCGTATAAACCACAGAAGAACTCTCATTCTTTCCGTTGCGGTTTTTATGTTTACCGTAGCATCATCAACCGTTATGATGTTTGCAGGAGCACCGTCGCTCAACGGATTTATGCTCAACGTCTGCTCTGCACTTCTGTGCGCAGGGTCGGTTGTTTTTTATTCAGGCACAGTCAATTGCATCAACAAGAAACGCAGTTTTTATCTGCTCGATAACCACAGCCTCATCTGCATAATGATAAGTCTTTGCACTCTGCTTCTCGGCTCATCGGAGGTGAGCGTTTTCGGGTTCAGACCTGCACGTTTTTTCGGCTCGTTCATTATAATCTTTGCCGCTTTTCTTTTTGCACAAGCAGGCGGAAGCATTGCAGGTGTTTCAATCGGTACCTGCGTTGCTGTTTCAGGCACAAGCGTTGCGTTGAGCCTTTGCTACGGAATCAGCGGACTTGCTTCGGGAATTTTTTCAAAATACGGTCAGTTTGTTACCGCCCTTGTTTTTTCGTCTGTAACGGGAGTTTCGGCATTGATTGACGGCTCTGCGGAAGGTATTTCCGTATTTGCCGAATCGGCGGCGGCAGGTCTGATTTTTGCGGCAATACCGCAAAAGCACGTCAACAAACTCCGCGCAGAAATATCTTTTCCGAAAGAAAAGCGGCTCACCACGGAGTTCAGCGGCACCAAGAAAAAACTTCTTGCCGTTTCCCGTGCAGTAGGTTCTGTTTCCAGATGTGTAAAATCAGTTTCCGAGGGTATAGACGCTCTTGCTCCTGCAAACGACGTAATCGTTACCCTTCGTGTTAAAGAAAGGGTTTGCTCCGATTGCAGAATAAAAAATGATTCCTGCCCCGAAAACGGTGATTTTGCCGCTGTTATCGAAAAACTTTCTCAAGGCAACGCTGTTTCGACGAAGGATTTTTCTCCCGATTTTATTCTGAAATGTCCGAGCGTACCACGTCTCGCAGATGCCTTTAACAGAATTTATTCAAATCGGAATGCAATCAACGCTCTTCAAGCTACGTCAGCTAAGACACGAGAAATAGCCTGCAATCAGTTTGACGGTATGTCTCAACTTCTCAAAGAGCTTTCCGAAAGCGTTGAGGCCGACGCTACCACTCTCCATTCCAAAGAACGAACCGCTTTAAGAGTGCTTTCCGACAGAGATTTCGACGTCAGATCCGTCATCTGCACACAGCCCGTTTCGGGAGCAATCAGATTGCGGTGCATTGTGAGTGATATTCCGCAAAGCACTTCTCTTCTGCGATTAACAGCAAGTCTCTCTGCCGAAATAGGCGCAGAAATGTGTCCTCCGAAAATCAGAGAAGTCTCTGACGGCAAGGAGCTTATCTTCGTCAGAAAAGAGCTTTTCAGTTTCAGCTTCGGTTCGGCTTCTGCGAGTTGTGCAGACAAAAAACTCTGCGGCGATTATTTCGAATGCTTCCGCACAGAATCCAAAGCATACGTAATTATGAGCGACGGCATGGGGACCGGCGGGCGGGCGGCAATCGATTCAGCTATGACGGTTGAGCTTTTTTCAAGATTGATTCGTACGGGAATAAGCGCAGAAACCGCACTGCGGATAACCAACACCGCACTCACCGTCAAATCAGATGACGAATCCGTTTCAACGCTTGACGTTGCAGAAATTGACCTTTTCAGCGGAGAGGTAGCTCTTTTCAAAGCAGGTGCCGCACCGTCTTTTTATTCCTGCTCGGGCAGAGTGTATACGGCAGAGCCGCCGTCAACACCGCTTGGAATCCTCAACGATATAAGCTTCAGCCGATATAACCTTAAACTCAAGGGCGGAGATATGCTTGTAATCGTCAGCGACGGAATTCTCGGAAGCGGCAGCATCTGGCTGAAAGACGAAATAAAAGCAGCTCGAAATCCCGATGCAAGGGATTTTTCCAAGCTGCTTCTTGAAACGGCACGACGCAAATGCGGTGAGAATTTCGACGATATGACCGTGCTGACGTTAATTATGGAAGAAAAATAACAAAAAACGGGTGCACTGCAAGAGTGTACCCGTTTGATTTGCATTATATCGCTTTATCAGTCACTTGTGTAGGGAAGAAGAGCGATCTGACGTGCACGCTTGATAGCTGTGGTGAGCTCACGCTGATGCTTTGCGCAAGTACCTGTTACACGGCGGGGAAGGATCTTTGCTCTGTCAGAAGTGAACTTGTTAAGCTTGTTTACATCCTTGTAATCGATGCATTCAACTTTATCAACGCAGAATGAGCAAACCTTTCTGCGGCCCTTTTTGTTGGGTCTTCTGTCATTCTTTTCGTATGCCACGGATTAAACCTCCTTTACAGTTTCAGTTAATTTGGGAGATCTCTCAGAAGGGGAGATCGTCCTCGGGAATTTCTTTGAAATCGCCTTCGTCTGCAGTTGAATATGAGGGAGCAGGCTGAGCAGGAGCAACGCTGTCGTTTCTGCCGTAGCTGCCTGTACCGCTTTCTGCTTTTGAACCGCAGAAGCTTGCATTATCGGCAACGATTTCAACAGCCTTACGCTTGTTACCGTTTTTGTCCTCATACATTCTGGTCTGAATTGAGCCCTGAACGGCAATCATTGAACCCTTGCGGAAATACTTGCTGACAAATTCAGCAGTCTGTCTCCAAGCAATGATGTCAATGAAATCTGCCTGACGCTCTTCGCCCTGACGG
>JAGBUT010000038.1 GCA_017630695.1 Clostridia bacterium | reverse complement strand
GAATATTCCGCCCGAGGTTGATCCTACAGGATTCTGTGAAATAACCTTGCCATCCTGATTGGGATTAAGCACGATTGTTTGAGTCACATAAACGTTCCAGAAGCCTGCGGCTTCGAGCGCCGCTCTTGCTTCAGCCTCTGTCATACCGACAACGTTGGGAAGCTTTGCAGAGGTAACGTTAAAGCCGTTTGTATATTTTGCATCGGTAACAACGGCAGGGCTTGACAAGAAGCTGACTGTACATGTGTAATGCTCCTTGCCGTCGATATAAACCTTGAGAGCCTTGTTGTCACCACTGCCCTGAACGAGAAGTTCATATGAGCTGCCGTCAAGAAGAACGGGTTTCTCCTGAACAAGCTCATTGTTAAGGAACACCTCAAGATTACCTCTTGATGATTTTGAAGGAAGTGTGAAAATAATTCTTGCCTCTGACTGAAGAGGAATACCGTTACTTACGGTAAGAACAACCTCTGTGCCGGGATAAACCTGGTCGCCTGCTTTGGGGCTGTGAGCAATAACTTCGCCTGCAGGTCTGTCACTGTTTTCCTGAATAACAGTGGGATTAACCTTCAGCATCTGTGACTCAAGAAGAGCTGTTGCTGTTGCAACGTCCCAACCCGTAGCGTCACTGACAGTAATCATATTTGCGTCGGATGCGTAGTAGATATTGATAGTTGCACCAACGTCAACCTCATCGCCAACCTTCGGGTCTGTTCTGAGAACTGTGCCGAAAGCTTCTGTGAGAGTCATTTCAGGCACGATATAAACCTTGAAGCCCTTGCTCTCAACCTGTTTCTTTGCCTGCTCCCAGTTCATACCTACAACGTCGGGAACGATGGACTTCTTGTTGTTATTGGTAACGTAAAGAGTAACGGTCATCACTTCACCATTTCTGCGTTCGGTTCCCGCCTTGGGATCCTGAGCGTGAACGACACCGTCTTTATAACCGTTTTTGGGTTCTTCAATGATTACAAATTCATAGTAACCCTCATACTTTGCCTTGCCATCGATTTCCTTATCATAATCCATACCCATAAAGTCAGGAACGGCTGCGGAATTCGTCTGAACAATCTTATTGAGCACGGGAATGCTATCAATTATGTCAGGTCTGACAAACCAAAGAATTGCGATTGCGGCAAACAAGAAAAGAACAAAGCCTGCAACGGCACCGATGATGATTGCCATTTTCTTATCACCGGTATCCTTTTCTTCCTCTTCGTCATTTTCAAGACCGAAGTTTGTGTTCACCGGCTTTTCGGGAACCTCGGGCTTTTTGACAACGGGAGGCTTGGGAGGTGCTGCAACGGGTTTCTTGCCGACATATTTTGTGGGATCGTTATCAACAAAATAATCCTTCTGGAATCTGATTGTGGGGTTTCTCTTGAACTCCTCAATATCAAGAAGCATTTCAGCCGCTGACTGATATCTTTCCCGTGCAGTTTTGCGCATCGCATACATTACAATCTGCTCAAGACCAACGGGAATATTATTATTGAGATCTCTTGGTCTCTTTGCCTCATTCTGAAGCTGCATAAGAGCAACGGAAACAGAGTTATCCGACTGGAAGGGCACCTGACCCGTGAGCATTTCATACATAACAACACCAACAGAGTAAAGGTCTGCTCTGTCATCAGTTGTGTCACCTCTTGCCTGCTCGGGACTGATATAATGCACAGAACCGATTGCACTGTCGGTCATTGTTTTGGTGTCGCTGTAGCTAAATCGGGCAATACCGAAATCCGTCACCTTGATGTTACCGTTTGCAAGAAGCATAATATTCTGAGGCTTGATGTCTCTGTGAATAATGCCCTTATCGTGAGCATGCTGAAGCGCACGGAGAATCTGCGTTGTGAAATGAACGGTTTCCTTGATGCCAAGCTTACCCTGCTGCTCAATATATTCCTTGAGAGTAATACCCTCTACATATTCCATTACGATATACTGAAGCTTATCGCCGTAGCTGACGTTATAAACCTTAACGATGTTGGGGTGTGATAAAACAGCGATCGCCTTGGACTCATTCTTGAATCTACGGCGGAATTCCTCATTTGCAAGATATTCATCCTTGAGGATTTTTACGGCAACTGTTCTGTCGTCAATATTATCGTATGCCTTATAAACAACGGCCATACCGCCTACGCCGATAACTTCCTGAATCTCGTAGCGACCGTCAATTCTTTTACCGGTATAATTATCCATATATTAACGTTCCTTTCGTAGTTTCGGTTACATCAATCATCTTGCCGCAACAACAACGGTCACGTTGTCTCCGCCGCCGTTTTCAAGTGCAAGATTAACCAATCTGTCTGCATATCTGAAATATTTGCCATCTGCCGTAAGCTCTGTGAGTTTTTTAGTATCGGCATAATTAGTAAGACCGTCAGTACAAAGCAGAAGCAGAGTATCGTCATAGAAATCTTCCTGACAAAAATCAACTGCCAATTCGGCATCAACACCGATAGCCCTTGTGATGATATGCTTTTTAGGATGGTCTGCAACCTCATCGGAGGTGATTTCGCCGTTTTCAAGCATATTCTGAACAACGGAATGGTCACGGGTAAGCTGAATCGCTTTACCATCTGTTATGAAATAAGCTCTGCTGTCACCAACGTGAGCGATATAAACGTAATCCTCGGTAATGATTGCGGCAACAGCAGTTGTTCCCATTCCTGAATATTTATCATCCGTCTGAGAGAGTGTGAAAATATGTTTGTTGGCGTTTTCAAGAGCCGAAACGAGCAATGCTTTAACCGAAAGGTCGCTCATACCTGCTTTATAACCGCTGCAGATTTTTTCACGGATTATCTTGACCGCTTCCGAACTTGCAAAAGCACCTTCAGCCGCACCGCCCATACCGTCGCAAACAATCGCATAACCGACACCGCCAGAAAGTTCGCCGCCTGAATATGAATCCTGATTGTTTTCTCGGACAAGACCTTTATCTGTTCTTGCTGCTATTTTCATTTATCTCCCTCCTTTTCGGATTTATTTTCTTTTTCTTTGCGTCTTAACTGACCGCAGGAAGCATCAATATCAGAACCGAGTTTTCGTCTGACGGTTGCGTTGATGCCGTTTTTTGAAAGAATCGAAACAAATCGCTCGACTCTCTCGGGTGTGCTCGGCTTAAACGGACTTTCTTTGACCTCGTTAACGGGAATAAGGTTAACGTGGCAAAGCATACCTTTAAGCTTTGATGCAAGAGTTTGTGCGCATTCATCAGAATCATTAATACCCGAAAGCATCGCATATTCAAATGAAATACGTCTTGAGGTTTCGCCCGCATACTTTCTGCAAGCGGCAAGAAGCTCTTCAACCTTATATTTATGATTGACGGGCATTATCTTATCACGCAACTCGTTTGTAGGTGCGTGAAGCGATATCGACAAAGTGAGCTGCAGCTTTTTATCAAGCAAATCATAGATTTTCGGAACGATTCCACAAGTCGAAAGCGAGATATTTCTCATAGAAAGATTGATGCCCTTTTCATCCGTTACAAGAGAAATAAACCGCATAACGTTATCATAGTTATCAAGCGGCTCACCCATACCCATAAGAACGATATGAGAAATTCTTTCACCAATTTCTTTTTGTGCAACATAAACCTGCGAAAGAATTTCACCCGCTGTGAGACCTCGTTTGAATCCTCCGAGAGTTGAGGCACAGAATGCACAACCCATCTTACAGCCTATCTGCGATGAAACACATATCGTATAGCCGTATTTATATTTCATCACAACGCTCTCAACGTAATCTCCATCCTGCATCTCAAAAAGGAGCTTTACCGTGCCGTCAGCTTTTGATACCTGTTTTCTGACAACAGAGCAAGTGATAATCGGAAATTTTTCTTTGAGCGTCTCTCGAAGCTGTTTCGGGAGATTGGTCATTTCATCATAGCTCAGCACAAGATGGCGATGAAGCCACTCATAAACCTGCTTTGAGCGAAAACCCTGAATGCCCTCAGCAGAAAATGCCTGCGAGAGCTCATCATAGGTCATTGATAAAATATCCCTTGTCATTTGTTTCCTCCGTTTTTGCAAAATGCCGCAACGAAAAATCCGTCAGTTGAATGAATATGGGGCATAAGAGTAAGGTACTTATCCTTATCGTTGTATCTGCGGATTTCAGGCAAAACTTCAACAGCCTCAAACTCGGGATGTTCTGCGAGAAATCTGTCGCAGACATCCTCATTTTCTTTGGGATTCAGCGTGCAGGTTGAGTAAACAAGTCTGCCGCCGTCCTTGAGATAACGCGTGGCATTGCATAATATACGATACTGCAATTCAGGTAAATTGTCAATATCGGCAGTTTTCTTGAATCTGATTTCAGGCTTACGGCGGATTATACCAAGGCCAGAGCAAGGCACGTCGCAGAGCACTCTGTCTGCCATACCGTAATTTTCATTAAAAATGGATGCATCTGAAAGATATGTATAAACGTTGATAAGACCTAGGCGTTTCGCTCCGTTTCGGATAAGATCAACTCTCGACTGATAAACGTCAAACGCTCTGACACAGCCCGTATTCTGCATCGATTCGGCAATTGTGAAAGCTTTGCCTCCCGGCGCAGAGCAAAGGTCGAAAACCGTTTCTCCGATTTGTGCATCAACCGCTCTGCAACAAAGCTGCGATGCAAAATCCTGAGCGTGAAAAAGACCTTCTTTATATGCGGCAAGTTCTTCAACTGCTCCCGTATTTTCAAGCACAAGCGAATCCGGATATTTTTCAGATTTAACCGCAATAACACCATCCTCGGCAAGTTTCCATATTAAATCGTCGACGGTTGTTTTAAGAGTGTTAACTTTGACAACCACGGGTGCAGGTTCAAGTGCTTTTTCAGCAATAGCAACCGCATTCTCAAAACCATAGGCATCAATCCACAGTGAAATGAGCCATTCGGGGCAGGAATATTTGATTGCAAGGTAACCGGGACCGTTTTCATCCCCTTCGGGAAGCTGAAGCCCGTTATCTGCAACTCTGCGAAGCACCGCATTGACAAGCGAAGCCGCAAAAGCAGACTTATTTACCTTTGCAAGGTTAACGCTTTCATTGACAGCCGCACGTGACGGTACCTTATCAAGAAAGAGAAGCTGATATGCACCGAGCCTGAGTATAGTATGAAGCTCCGGTTTAAGCTTACGCACGGGCTGATTGAGATAAAGACCAAGGTTATAATCAATCAGAATCAGTCTGTCAAGAGTGCCGTAAACAAGATTTGAAAAGAAAGCCTTATCTCTTTCATCAAAATGCTCATTATCCTTCAGTGCAGCATCAACAACAAGGTTTGAATACGCACCTTCACGCTGAATTTTGAGCAAGGCTTCAAACGCCGCCTGCCTCGCAGTTTTCATACACGGGAACATCCTTTCGGGGTCAATTTTTTCTTCTGCCGCTCATTGCAAGAATTCGCAGTGCAAATCGAAGAACGTTTGCAAGGGCAACAAGTGTTGCCGCAACATAGGTCATTGCGGCGGCGGAGAGCACTTTTTTAGCTCCGCCGATTTCATCATCATAAAGAAGATCTGTGGAATCAATAACTGAAATTGCACGTTTACTTGCATCAAATTCAACAGGAAGCGTTACAAGATGAAAAACAAGAATACCTGCATAAAGTGCAATACCTAAATAAATAAGCGGATCCATAGCAAGGAAAAGACCGATAAGTGCAAGAGGAATACCGAGATATGAACCGATATTGCAAACGGGAATAATTGAATTGCGAATTCTTATCGGAGCATAGCCCTCTGCGTGCTGTGCTGCGTGACCTGCTTCGTGACAAGCAACACCGATTGCAGCAACGCTCGTGCTGTCAAACACACTGTCAGAAAGTCTGATAACCTTTGCTTTGGG
>JAGBUT010000003.1 GCA_017630695.1 Clostridia bacterium | reverse complement strand
GTAGAAAAGGTCAAGCACGATTTTGTATTTTGAAGGCAGCTTCATAATAGCAATGAAAATCTCTCTGTCATCCTCGCTCACGCCTATGTGCTTGAGGTCATCGAGGTTTTCGTGACCGTGGCGGAGTCTGTAGCGGCAGATTGTTTTGCTGTTGTTGGTTGCCACCTTTATCAGCCAGGCTTTCTCGTGCTCGGAATCGGTAAAGACGGGAGCCTTGGTCATATATGCAAGGAAGGTTTCCTGCAAAGCATCCTCGGCATCCTCTTTGTTGCAAACTATACTGAAACATATGCGGAAAAGCATCTGACTGTATTTTTCAACGGCGTATTCAATATGACGCCGTTCAGCAAGATATTGACTTTTTACGGCACTCATAATAACACTCCTTATTCCAGAAAAACATAAGTTCTTCTATATATAATACGTCGAAAAGAGTCGGATTGTGAAATATAAATTGTAAACAAATTGTTAACAAATCAAAATTATTCAGAAACAGGGTGGATTTGTATTATTTCAATCTGTTGCTTTAATGTGATAAAAAATATTTATATAAATATACTTGCATAATTTGAGAAAACAATGTATAATATCCTCAAATATGTTCCGCAAAATGCATTCTTTATGCATCGGGAACAAAATATCGGAGGTTAATTATGAAGAAAAAACTTGCTATCGCACTCTCACTTATCCTCGTTTTTGCAATGCTCTTCTGCACAGCTTGCGGTGATAAGCCCCAGACTGACGCAAATGACGGCGACGTTTCCGCAATCAACATTCAGGTTGGTACAGGCGGCTCAACAGGTACATATTACGGCTTCTGCAACGTTGTTTCCACAATCCTTAAAGAAAAGACCGGTGCAACTCTCGTAATCAACTCATCAGGCGCATCCAAGGCTAACATCCTTGATATCGATGACGGCATCGTTGATATGGCTATCGTTCAGAACGACGTTATGGACTACGCTTACAACGGCACATCACTTTTCGCTAACGACGGCGCTATCAAATCATTCTCAACTCTCGGCGCAGCATATGCTGAAGTTTGCCAGATCGTAGCTAAGGCTGATTCAGGCATCAAGACAGTTGCTGACCTCAAGGGCAAGAAGGTTTCCGTTGGTGACAGCGGCTCAGGCGTTGAATTCAATGCACAGCAGATTCTCGGTGCTTACGGCATCACATTTGATGATATCAACAAGCAGAACCTTTCCTTCCAGGCATCAGCAGATGCTCTTAAGGACGGCAAGATTGACGCTTTCTTCTGCACAGCAGGTGCTCCCACAGTTGCTATCACAGACCTTGCAACAACAACAGGTATCGTTCTCGTTGAAATCGATGCTGAGCATCTCGCAGCTCTTCAGAAGGATTACGGCTTCTACGCAGCATACACTGTTCCCGCAGGCACATACAAGGGTGTTGACACTGACGCAACAACAGTTGCAGTTAAGGCTACGTTCATCGTAAGCAACGAACTTTCCGAAGAAACAGTTTACCAGCTTACAAAGGCTATCTACGAAAACAAGGATTCATATACTCACGATAAGGCAAAGGAACTTGATATCAACTACGCAACGTCAAGCATTTCAGTTCCCTTCCATCCCGGCGCAGCAAGATACTTTGCAGAGGTTGGCATCACAGGTCTTGACACAGCTTCTCTCAGCTGATGAACCTCAGGTCAATCACTTGTTCTAAAAAAGGTATAATCGCAACAGCCGCTATAATGTTAATCATTACAGCGGCTGCTGTTTCTTTAATGTTTCTGTCTGAATCATATCTTGTGATGTATAACTACGAAACGGGAGCAAGATATATCACCGATAAGGCAGAGGACGGAATGACGTTTTCAGTTGAATTCATCCATTCCGTTAACCAGACTCCCGTGAAAGATACCTATATTATTGAAAGCGGGCAGATCAAAGCCCATTCCACCACCTACCGTTCATTCGGGGCAGGGGTGCAGACTGCTCTCAACGAGGGCGAAACAATGACCTACGATGATGAAGGGAATATGGTAATCACGGGTATGAATCACACCTATGACCCGTTGATTTACATCGTGGGTACGGTTTCAGACCATATTCTCGAGCTGAACGGCAAAGAAATCAGCCTTCGCGATCTGTGCGGCAGAAATGCGAGAGTTGTTTTTGACGTCGCTCCGCTATACGAAATTCTGACGAAAGGAATGTTTGATTAATGTCAGATATTAAAACAGATCCCGTTATGACGGAAGATCTCGTTGACGAAGCCGTTGTTATGGCGGCGGATGACGAGCCCGTTGACGTGGATAAAATTATGGCAGAGTTCGATAAAGAATCGAATACTCGCCGATTCTCCGGTATATTTGAGAAAATAATTAAGGCGGCAATGATAATCTTCTCGCTCTACGTTATGGTTGACGGCTGGTTCGGCACAATGGAAGAGCGTCAGAAAATGTCGCTGTTTATCGGTATAATCGTTTTCATTGCGTTTATCATTTATCCTTCTCACAAGAAAGAGAAGAAGAGAGATAACCACGTACCTATCTACGATTGGATTTTTGCCGTGCTCGGTTCGGGTGCATTCTTCTATTACACCTTCAATTGCCAGGCTATCGTTGACAGAGCTTCAAGAATCAACGAGCTCGATATCGCAATCGCAATCGTCGGTACGGTGCTTCTGTTTGAAGCCTGCCGCAGAGTAGTCGGTCTGCCGATTGTCTGCGTTTCGGCGGCATTCATTGCGTATGCTTTCGTTGTTGTTGACAGATTGCCCCTGCGTACGATTACGCACAAGCTCTTCTACACAACAGAGGGTATCGCAGGCACACCTCTTAACGTTTGCGCATCATTCATCGTTCTGTTTATTATCTTTGCATCGTTCCTCGAGCAGTCGGGTATCGGCGCATTCTTCGTTGACCTTGCTAACTCAATCGCAGGTAAAGCAACGGGCGGCCCTGCAAAGGTTGCCGTTATCTCCAGCGCAATGGAGGGTATGTATTCAGGCTCATCGGTTGCAAACACCGTAGGCAGCGGCTCGGTTACAATCCCCACAATGAAGCGTTGCGGATATAAGCCCGAATTTGCGGCAGCCGTTGAAGCTGCGGCATCAACAGGCGGTCAGATTATGCCTCCCATTATGGGTGCGGCTGCATTCCTTATGACCGAATATACGGGTCTGCCTTATTCACAGATTGCCATTGCGGCAATTCTTCCTGCAGTTCTTTACTTCACAGGCATCTTTATGATGATTCACTTTGAAGCAAAGAAGCTCGGTCTCAAGGGTCTCCCCAAGGAATCAATCCCCAACTTCTTCAAGCTCCTCTTCACAAAGGGATATCTTCTTCTTCCCGTTGTTGCTCTTGTTGTTGCGATGAACTATTTCTCACCTGCAAAGGCGGCAATCATCGCAATCCTCACAGCAATTGTTGTTAAGCTTATTGAAGGCGTTGTCAAATCAATCGCTCACAAGAAGTTTGAATTTGAAATTGCCGTTTATGCACAGTCACTCGCAAACGGAACAAAGAATGCAATCGGCGTAGCTCTTGCTTGTGCGGTTGCAGGCTGTATCTCCGCAATGGTTCAGCAGACGGGTCTTGCAAACGTTCTTTCATCACTCGTTATGAATGCGGCACAGATTGCTCCGATTCTTGCTCTCGGCATCACAATGCTTATGTGCATCGTTCTCGGTATGGGTGTTCCCACCACCGCAAACTACGTTATTATGGCATCGATGGTTGCTCCCATTCTTATGAGAAGCCTCAGCCTTCCCGTTCTTGCGGCTCATATGTTTGTTTTCTATTTCGGTATCGTTGCCGATATCACACCTCCCGTAGCTCTTGCGGCATATGCAGGCTCTGCAATCGCAAAATCGAATCCGATGAAAACCGGCGTCACCGCAACGAGACTCGCTATCACGGCATTCATCGTGCCCTATATCTTCGCATTCAGCCCCGAAATGCTTATCGTCGGCTCAGACAAGCCTTGGTATGAAATCGTTCTTCTCGTTATCACGGCTCTTGTCGGCATCTTCATCATTTCCGCAGGTATGGAAGGATATATGATGAAGAAGATGTCAATCTTTGAGAGACTTATTGCTCTTGCAGGCGGTCTTTGCATGATTATCCCCGGCATTGTAACCGACGCAATCGGTCTCGGCCTGATTCTTGTTGTTATTCTTATTCAGTTTATCGGCAAGAAAAAAGATAAGTCAGCACCCACACTTGCTGACAAGGCTGCATAAATAATGTTTTTTAACAAGGCAGGAAGAAATTCTTGCCTTGTATTTTTTTACTCTCCGTTATTCAGATGATAATAACCGAAATCGGCACTTACGGATGACGCACAGCAGGTTGGTGCGTTATATAATAATGTAATCAGATACGAGCGTATATTACGGACTTTTGTTTTGCAGTTAACAATATTTGAAATAACGTATTCAATATGTTCGGAATCGAGCATAGCAAACCGTTTGCGAATAAGAGCCATATCAACCGAAGCACCGCCTATGCGTAAACGTGCTCTGTCAGAGGTTAATATATCAGCCATAAGAAGCACGATTTCGCTGATGATATCGGCATTATCAACGAAACAATCAGCTTCAATCTGCTCTTCAATTCTTTCAATCACTTCGTCATAATCTTCCGGATTGATAGAATGATTGAATTTATTCTGATTATTATTTATCTGTTTATTATTGTTCTGATTAGTGGCTGAATCGGGGAATTCAAGAAGTTCGGTTTCGGGAATTGCAGAAGTCTTGTTTTGGGAATTCAAGAATTTCTCTTTGAAAAACTCTTCATAGTCTGTAGCTAAAAATATTCTGTTTGGCTTACCTTGACCGCATCTGATTTTTTCAATAAATTTATTTTCAATTAATTCGTTAACGGCTGAAACTGCCTTTGATTTGCCGCAACCGAAACATTCGCAGATTTCCTCAACGGTGAAAATAACGTAGATTCTGCCGTCGGAATGAGTGAATCTTTCAGCGTTGCGCACGGAAGATGCCATACGGTCTGTTATCATGCATAACAATATCTTTGCCATGCTTGATACGTTGCGGTATTCGGGGTTTCTCATAAGCTCAGAGGGGAAGCGGAAAAAGCTGAAAGAAGCGTCGTTTTCTTTTATTTTATCGTTCATAAAACCTCCTTTTTATGCAGAACAAATGTTCTGTAATTAATATTGTAGAACGGATTTTCGGGGTTGTCAAGCACAAATTCAAAGTTAAAATTCTGTTCATAATTTCTCGTTTTTGATTGAATTCTGTGTATCGATATGGTAAAATAAATTGTAAAATTTTAAAAGGAGAGTCAGAAATGAAGAAGCTTACTGCAGTTATATCATTTTTTCTTGTTTTTGCAATTCTTTTTGTGAGCAACTCGATGCTTTGCTATGCGTCGGGTCTCGGCAAGTCATATTATATTGACTCAATTGACGGCAACGACGCAAACAGCGGCACGTCTCCCGAGAATGCGGTCAAATCGATTGCAGGTCTCAAAGACCTTGAAATCGGTCCGGGAACGCATTTTTATTTCCGCAACGGCGGTGAATACGAATGTGCCGTAACGCTCACCTGCGAGGGCACGAAGGAGAATCCCATCGTTATCACCTCATACGGTGATGGCGAAACCGCTTTGCTTTATACTAACGAAAACACCGAGGTCTTTAAGCTTATCGACTGTTCATACGTCACCGTTTCCGACCTTCATATCAAAGCTGTCAACGGCGGCGGTATCTGGGTTGATACGCTCACAAAGACTTCTGGGGGAGTTACGATTGAAAACGTTCTTTTCACCGTTATTCAGAATTACCAGGTAACTTTCCGCGATGATTTCTCACGCGGTGCCGCAGCTGCAAGAGCTGCAGTTATGGTCAAGGGTCTGCCTTCACGTTCAAGATATGCAGTCAACGATTTCACGGTCAGAGGCTGTGAGGTTTATAACTGCGCAAACGGCGTAATGCTCTGGGGTTCATGGAATGATGAACAGCTTCCCTGGTGCGAGGAAGATCAGGTTGACCCCATTTACAACACGGGCGTTCTCGTTGAGGATTGCTATTT
>JAGBUT010000037.1 GCA_017630695.1 Clostridia bacterium | reverse complement strand
ACGTTCCACGAATGCATATGAGCGTAAAAGGCAGAGTACATTCGTTTCAGAGTCTCGGCACGGTTGACGGTCCGGGAATACGCTTCGTTGTGTTTTTGCAGGGTTGTAATTTGCGCTGTAAATGCTGCCATAATCCCGACACGTGGGATATGAATGCCGGCAGCGAATTTACCGCAGAGGAAATCGTATCGAAAGCAGCAAGATATAAGGAGTATTTCGGCAAACAAGGCGGAATTACCGTTTCAGGCGGTGAACCGCTTCTGCAGGCTGATTTTGTCCGTGAAATCTTCAGGCTTTGTCACGAAAAGGGGATTAACACTTGCCTTGACACCTCGGGATGCATTCTCAACAGCGGAGTGACAACGTTGCTCGGCGAAACTGACAGAGTTTTGCTCGATATCAAATATACCGATGATGAGGCTTACAGAGAAAACGTCGGTTGTTCAATCGATAAACCGCTTGAATTTCTTTCGTATCTCAATGAGTGCGGTATTCCCGCAACAATCAGGCAGGTTATTATTCCGACTCTGAATGATAATGCGGAGAATATAACAAAGCTCAAAGGGTACGCAAAGGCTAATCCTTGCGTTGATAAAACGGAGCTTCTTGCGTTCCGTAAAATCTGTCAGACTAAATATGATGCAATGGGAATTCCGTTTCCGTTTTCTCATATTCCTGTGCCGTCAAACGAAAAAATGCAGGAACTGAATAAAATTCTCGGAAATTAATCATATTCAATATTTTACGGAGGTACAAAAATGAAAAAGATTATAGCTTTACTCTTGGCAGGATGTATGATTTTCGGTTTTGCTGCTTGCTCGGGTAACAAAGAAGTTGTTGCCTGCACAGGGTGCGGAACTGAAAATAAAAGCGAAGCTTTGTTTTGTAACTCTTGCGGAGCAGAACTGAGCGCGGCGGCTCAGGGCGAAACACAGAGCGCTCTTGAGGAAAACGGTAATTCTGAAGTTAATGCGGAGTCTACCGTTGCAACAACTGTTGGTATCACCACCACCGTCCACGAGCATTCATTCTCAAAAGCAACCTGCACAGAGCCCGGTAAATGTGACTGCGGCGCTACTGACGGCGCGGCAAAGGGACATAATTACAAGCCTGCAACCTGCGTTTCGCCGAGCACTTGCAAAAACTGCGGAGATACAATTCCGGGTCTTGCTGACCACGATTGGAAAGATGCAACCTGTGTGTCACCCAGAAGATGTTCGGTATGCGGAGAAACGGACGGCTCAACCGCATCTCATAATTTCGGCACTTCAGGCATTTGTGAAACCTGCGATAAGAGGATTTTTACAATTTCACTTCAGGTTCCGACCAAAGGCGGACTTAATGGCTATGCAGCGCTGGTTATAACCAATAATTCGGATTCAAATATATCAGTTCCGAGTATGGTTGGCATTAACGGAAAACTTTGCACCAACCAGCTGAACAGAGATACCATTCTTGCTCCGGGTACAAGTAAGAGAATAACATATTATCGATCAATTCTTCCTTCGGAAAATTTTGATAAGAAGCATTATGATATGTATCTTGATGACTTTTCCACAGGCTATATTGTTATCGTCTGGGAGGGCAATCAGTATTATGCCGAGTATGGCGTAAACGGTCTGACAGTCTTCTATCGAGGCAATGTAAACGGTCCCGCTTAAATTCAATGAAAAACAAAAACCTCTCTCGTCATATCTGACGGGGGAGGTTTTTTCGTTATTTGTTTATGCGGAATAAATTGTTTTTCTTATGTCTAAATAAAGGTTTTTTTATCAAAAAAATTGCTTCTGACGGTAACTTTTTTCTTGCTTTTATATATGTTTCTTGTTATACTTACTATGAGTAGTAGTGTATAAGTATCTTTATTTTTATTTATTCGTTTATAGGAGGCATTTTTATGAAAGTTGCCAAGAAAGCATTAGCTCTTGTCATATGTGCAATGATGCTTGCGACGAGCTTTTCGGGTGAAGGATGGTATGCTCTTGTGCAGTCCATCAAAGCATTCGCAATTGCAGATCACGAGCAGCAGTATGACGATGCAAGAGTTGAGCTTGATTTCAATAAAGGCTGGAAATTCCATCTCGGTGATGACTCAACCTCATATCTCAAAGGTTTTGATGATTCAGGCTGGGAGGACGTTGATTTGCCTCACGATTTCAGCATTAATCAGGAGTTCACCGCATCGGGCACAGAGCCTGAAAGCGGCAATCTGCCTGCGGGTACCGGCTGGTACAGAAAATGGTTCAACCTCTATGAATATTATACAGGCGACCGAGTTTTTCTTAACTTTGACGGTGCATATCAGCACACCTACGTTTACGTTAACGGTCAGCTTGTAGGTGAAAACCATTATGGTTATAACAGCTTCTCATTCGAAATTTCAAAATATCTTCTCTATTCAAACACTTCATATAATCTTATTGCAGTCAAGGTTGTAAACGACCTTCCTTCAAGCCGTTGGTATTCGGGTTCAGGTATTTACAGAGACGTAACTCTTGCTATTGCAGGTCCCGTTCACGTTTCACTTTACGGTCCCCAGATAACAACTCCCGGTATCAAAAACGGTGACGGTACTGCAAACGTAGACATAGCTCTTCATAACAGCTCTTCAATCAGTAAAAAGGTTACCGTTGAAACAACGATTCTTGATGATGAGCATAACGCCGTGGGCGATAAGGTTACCTCATCTCTCATAACTGTTCCTGCACAAACGGAAAAAACAGTTACTCTTCAGCCCAAGGTCAATAACCCTGAACTCTGGAGCCTTGATTCACCGAATCTTTACAAACTCAAGACCGTTATCAAGAGTGAAACAGGTGAAATTCTTGATGAATATCACACAACGTTCGGCTACCGTTATATTGATTGGAATGCTGAAACGGGTTTCAGCCTTAACGGTGAAAACATCAAACTGCAGGGTGTGTGCATCCACCACGATCAGGGTGCAATCGGTGCGCTTCAGGAATACGAAGCTCTTTACCGTCAGGTTGTAACGCTCAAAGAAATGGGTGCCAACGCAATCAGAACGTCGCATAACAGCGCATCAAGAACTCTCATCGATATCTGTAACGAACTCGGTATGCTTGTCATAGAAGAATTCTTTGACGGCTGGGATGCTTCCAAAAACAATAACACAAACGATTTCAGCAAATACTTCAATCAGAAATTATCAGAAAATAACACGCTTATCGGCGCAAACGGTCAGGCTTGGTTTGAGTTTGTTGTTGAGCAGACAATTCTTCGTGACAGACACAATCCCTGCATTATCGCTTGGGACGTAGGTAACGAGCTTGGCAATATCACAACCGGCGAATCAACCGCAAACTATGAAAACATCGCAAAGTCAATCGTTGCAATCAGAAACGAGCTTGACCCCTCAAGAGTTCTTCTTCAGGGCAACAACGCTCCCACCATCAGTGAAGCGACAAAAATGATTGACGGATATATGGATGTTATCGGCGGTAACTACAGCCTCTACGGT
>JAGBUT010000036.1 GCA_017630695.1 Clostridia bacterium | reverse complement strand
GTCAACGGGAAGCGGATATACGCAGCCGAGCTTGAGGTATGAAGCATTTTCACCGAGAGCTTCTTTTGCATACTGATAGCAGACACCTGCTGAAATGATACCGATCTTCTTGCTGTTATATTCAACCTTGTTGAGACCGTTTTCAACTGCCTCTGTTTCGCAATATGCAATCTGGTCAAGGATTCTCTGCTCAACAACAACGTGCTTGCCCTTTGCATTTGCAGGAACCATAACGTATTTCTGGGGATTCTTTACGTATTCCTTAAGACCGTTATCAACTCTTTCGGAAAGCTCTGCAGTGCTTCTTGAATGAGCAACTCTTGTTGTTTCTCTGATGATAACGGGAGTATCGAATTTTTCAGAAAGCTCGAAAGCTCTCTTTGCATAGTCAAGACATTCTGCTGAATCTGCAGGCTCAAGCATCATAATCTTTGCGCCCATTGCATAGTGTCTTGAATCCTGCTCATTCTGTGAGGAATGCATACCGGGATCATCAGCAACAAGGATAACCAAACCTGCGTTAACGCCCGTATAGGATGCTGTGAAGAGAGGGTCTGCAGCAACGTTGAGACCAACGTGCTTCATTGCGCAGAATGAACGTGCACCTGCAACGGCTGCACCGAAAGCAACCTCCATTGCAACCTTTTCATTGGGTGCCCACTCTGAAAAAATTTCATCGTATTTTGAAGCAAATTCCGTTACCTCTGTACTGGGTGTACCGGGATAACTTGATACAACGCGGCAGCCTGCTTCATAAAGACCTCTGGCAACCGCTTCATTACCTAAAAGCAGTTTTTTCAAACCATTTTCCTCCTAATCTTTCTCTATATACTAAATTATATTACTTATTCATTTCAACCTGCGTTGCAACAAGGCTGTCACCGCAGTAAATCTTACGAAGCTTCGGCTTCTCAATTTTGCCCGTGGGATTACGGGGCACTTCTGCAAAAATCAGTCTGTGCGGACGCTTGTAACGGGGAAGGTCTCGGCAGAAATCGTTGATTTCTTCTTCGTCAGCCTCACAGCCTTCTTTAAGCTCAATAACTGCGGCGGCAATTTCACCGAGTCTTGCATCAGGAAGACCGATAACCGCTACGTCCTTGATTGAATCGTGCTTACGAAGGAAATCTTCAATCTGAACGGGATAAAGATTTTCACCGCCTGAAATAATAACGTCCTTCTTACGGTCTACAAGATAGATGAAGCCGTCCTCATCCTCCTGAGCCATATCGCCCGTGAAGAGCCATTCGCCGTGGATTGTTTCGTTGGTTGCTTTTTCGTCATTGAAGTAGCAAAGCATTACACCGGGACCCTTGACTGCAAGTTCACCGACTTCGCCTCTTGCAACCTCGTTGCCGTTTTCATCGATGATTTTGGTTTCCCAACCGTAGCCTGCTTTACCGATTGCGCCAACCTTATGTACGTTTTCAACACCGAGATGAACACAGCCGGGGCCGATTGATTCGCTCAGACCGTAGTTGGTATCATACTGATGATGGGGGAAAATCTTGAGCCATCTCTTGATAAGGCTGGGAGGAACGGGCTGTGCACCGATGTGCATAAGTCTCCACTGGTCAAGATTATATTTATCAACCTCAATATCTCCTCTTTCAATGGCATCAAGAATATCCTGTGCCCACGGAACAAGAAGCCAGACGATTGAGCAGTTTTCCTGCGAAACGGTCTGAATAATTCTTTCAGGCTTTGCACCTTTAAGAAGAACCGTTTTACCACCAACAAGAAGGCTGCCGAACCAATGCATCTTTGCACCCGTATGATAGAGGGGCGGAATGCAGAGGAAAACGTCGTCCTTTGTTTGTGAATGGTGATTCTGCTCAACAAGGCAGGAATGAACGAGTGCCTTGTGTGCGTGAAGAATCGCCTTGGGGAAGCCCGTTGTACCCGATGAAAAATAGATTGCGGCGTGGTCATCGTCGCTCAATTCGATATCGGGATTCTTTGAAGTGCAATATGTAACAAGCTTGTTATAGCTTTCTGCAAAGGTGGGGCAATCCTCACCGAGATAGAGGCAGAGTCTGACTTTGGGGATTCTGTCGGAAATCTGCTCCATACGACCCGTGAATTCAGGACCGAAAACAATTGCATCGCTCTCCGAAAGCTTAAGGCAATATTTGATTTCTTCCGCAGTATAGCGGTAATTAAGCGGCACCGCAAGAGCACCGGTTTTAAGGATACCGAAATAAATGGGAAGATACTCAATGCAGTTCATAAGAAGAATAGCAACTCTGTCACCCTTCTTTATACCTCTTGAAAGAAGAAAGTTTGCAAAGCGGTTTGCTTTTTTGTTGAATTCATCCCAGGTGATTTCGCTTCTGCCGTCGCCCTTTGAACCCTGCTCGATGAGTGAATATTCACGCCATGTAACACGGCTGTTTTCTTGAAGCTCGGGGTTGATTTCAACAAGGCTCACGTCATCCTTGTAAAGCTCGGCATTTTTTTCGAGAAACTTTGTGATAGGCATTTGTGTTTTCAATCCTTTTCAAATATTATCCGTTCTTTAATATACAATCTGCATCACACATTAATCGGAACGAAAAACGTAGATATATATAATAACATATAAATATCAGATTGTAAATGAAGATTTTTGCTTTCCTGCGCCTCGGAATTTGTGCGTTTCGCACAAGCTCTTTGCACCTTTAAAGCTTTAAAGCTTTTATGCACTAAAGCGTTTTACATATAATACATCTAATTATCAAGTTTGTCAATAGATTTTCAATGATTTTCTATTTTATTTTACCTTCCTCACCCCTGCTCAGCCTTATGAAATTTGATGAATGCTTTATCAGAATCAGCATTGAACAAATAACGGCGAAAATGCAATTTTGCGTTGCGTTTGATGAACTGAGAAAATACGCCAAAACAGGATATGCCGCCGCACAAAATCCCGAAGCTACCGCAACGTATTTGGATAAAAACAGCACGGCAACGAACAATGCGAGAAGAATCACTGCAGTCAACGGCATCAGAGCAAGAGCAACACCGACAGCTGTTGCAACACCCTTGCCTCCCCTGAATCCGTGATAAAGCGGAAGCACGTGACCGAGCTGAACGAAAAATCCCGCAACAAGCACAGTTTCATACGGTGCATTGAAAACAGAAATGAGAATCTTTGCAACAAAAACGGAAACAATACCTTTTGCAACGTCACAAACGAAAACAGCTGCTCCCGTCTTTTTGCCGTAAAGCCTGATTGCATTCGTTGCACCTGCATTTCCGCTGCCGGATTCTCTGATATCCTCACCGTGAAAACGCTTCGAAAAAATCACCGCAAAACTGATGCTTCCGAGAAGGTAGCCGACAAGTGCCGCAACAATAAAATACACCATAAATAATCACCCAAACCTATTTTTTCCGTCAAACAGAAAAAAATACACCTCAAAATTTCCTATATATTTATTCATCATTTATACTTGATTTCTCTTTAAAAGAGTGATAAAATATCTTGTAAAAATATTTTTCCAAACAGTTAATAAACTGGCTTGGTTTTAAAGGGGACTTTCATAATGGAAAGAAGAACAGGCACAATCTCAAGAGGCATCCGTTGCCCCATCATCCGTGAGGGCGACGACCTTGCAAAAATCGTTTGCAACAGCGTTATCGAAGCAGCTGAAATCGACGGCTTTGAGCTTCGTGACAAGGATGTTGTTGCCGTAACAGAATCAATCGTTGCAAGAAGCCAGGGTAACTACGCAACAGTCGAAGCAATCGCAAAGGATGTTAAAGCAAAGCTTGGCGGCGAAACAATCGGCGTTATCTTCCCCATCCTTTCAAGAAACCGTTTCGCAATCTGTCTCAAAGGTATTGCAATGGGCGCAAAGAAAGTTGTTCTTATGCTCAGCTATCCCAGCGACGAAGTAGGTAACCACCTTCTCACATACGACCAGCTTGACGACGCAGGTGTTAATCCTTACAGCGACGTTCTTTCCCTCGAAAAATACCGTGAACTTTTCGGCGAAAACAAGCACGAATTCACAGGTGTTGACTACGTTGATTACTACACAAATATCATCACAGAAGCAGGCGCTGAAGCAGAAATCGTTTTTGCTAACCAGGCAAAAGCTATCCTCGATTATGCAGATTGCGTTCTGACCTGCGATATTCACACAAGAGCAAGAACGAAGAGACTTCTTAAGGCTGCAGGTGCAAAGGCTGTTTGCGGTCTTGACGATATCCTCACTGCATCTGTTGACGGCAGCGGTTTCAATGAAAAATTCGGCCTTCTCGGCTCAAATAAGTCAACCGAAGATACAATCAAGCTCTTCCCCAAGGAATGCACAGATTTCGTATACAAAACTCAGGAGCTTCTCAAGGAAGCTTGCGGCAAGCACATCGAGGTTATGGTATACGGTGACGGTGCTTTCAAGGATCCTCAGGGTAAAATCTGGGAACTTGCCGACCCCTGCGTATCTCCCGCATACACAGAAGGTCTCAAAGGCACACCCAACGAGCTCAAGCTCAAGTACCTCGCTGACAACGATTTCGCTGATCTCAGCGGTGAAGAACTCAAAGCTGCAATCTCAAAGAAGATTGAAGAAAAAGACGGCAGCAGCCTCGTAGGTAACATGGCAGCTCAGGGCACAACTCCCCGTCAGTTCACGGACCTTATCGGTTCACTCTGTGACCTTACAAGCGGCTCCGGTGACAAGGGTACCCCCGTTGTTCTTGTTCAGGGTTATTTCGATAACTACACCAACTAATCAATAATTATATTCACCATACAGTAAACGGAGGTAAAAAACTATGCAAAGTGTTGTACGTCCCGAATCAATGGCCCGAATCACAACCTTCGAGCTTGCAAACGCCTTCATCGAAGAGCAGGTTGCAAAGGTAAGAGCTCAGGTTGGCGATAACAAAGTTCTTCTCGCTCTTTCAGGCGGTGTTGATTCATCCGTTGTTGCAGCTCTTCTTATCAAAGCTATCGGCAAACAGCTTGTTTGCGTTCACGTTAACCACGGTCTCATGCGTAAGGGTGAGAGCGAACAGGTTATCGAGGTTTTCGGCAAAGAACTTGACGCAAACCTTATCTACATCGATGCTACCGACCGTTTCCTTGATCTTCTCAAAGACGTTGCAGATCCGGAGCGTAAGCGCAAGATCATCGGCGGCGAGTTCATAAAGGTATTTGATGAAGAGGCTGCAAAGCTTGAAGGAATCGAATTC
>JAGBUT010000035.1 GCA_017630695.1 Clostridia bacterium | reverse complement strand
TGATTTCAAGGCTACCTGCTTTAGGTGCCGCAATAGCAACCGAAACCGCAGACATAATCATCATTGCCGCAAGCACGAGCGACAATATTTTCTTTGCTGTTATTTTCATATATTTTCTCCTTCACGGGTTTAATTCCGATATATTATATCACCACTTTCAGTTAATTTCAATAGTTCAAAAAATACCTTGACCTTATTTATATAATTTGTTATTATAAAGTGATGTATTTTCGTAAACAGGAGGCTGATTATGGGATTCGGAAATAAAATCAAGGATGCCATGGGTATCGAAGGAAATACCGCTGAATATTTAAGACCGATTGTCGGTTATAACATTGCATGCATCACAACAGGCGGTGTTACTGACCCGCTTAACAAATATCATCAGCAGTTCCTCAACTTTGTTGAAGGAATGAGCACAGGTATGTCAGGTCTTATCAGCACCATCGGTGGTGTTATTGACGCTGTAACAGACCTTACAATGGGCTTTGTAACAGACAGAACAAAATCCCGATTCGGTAAACACCGTGTCTGGATTCTTGCAGGTCTCCCTGTGCTTCTGATAGGCTACTTTATGAAATGGTATTCCTTCGGCATTTCGGGAACAGGCAACTCAACCGCACTTTTCATCTATTACCTTCTGGCTTCGCTGATTTACAGCTCGGGCTATACAATGATAAACATCCCCCACGTTGCGATGCTCCCCACCGTTGCCCCCCGATATTTTGAAAGAGCGCAGTATAAAATTGTTGAATATATTTTCAATATGTTCGGCATGCTGCCGTCTTTCATCTTTATGAGTATCGTTCTCGGCGGTACAAATATGGTCAACCCCTCACCTGCTGACAAAAGCAAATACCTTATCTGCGGCATCGTGTTTGTTATTTATTTCAGCTGGGCTCCTCTCGTTACTTTCTTCTCAACAAAAGAAAAGAGCTCACTTGACCTTAAAAATCCGCCTATCGATTATAAGTATTTCATCAAGGAATACATTCAGGTTTTCAGAAACAAATCTTTCAGACAGTATTTCCTTATCAATCTTTTCTACGGTTTTTCAAAGAGCTTTTACAACTACGCAGACCAGTTCTATATCCGAAGCATCGCAAATAAATACAGCCACTTTGCCGTGCTGAACACCGTTGGCGGTGTTGCAGAAATCGCGGGCGGTCCGACTAACTATTTCCTTACCCGCTATCTTGATAAGCGCACCTGCGGTCTTATTATGATGCCTATGATGGTTGTCGGTCTGCTTCTCAACGGCTTCGTGACACCCAACTCACCCGTATTTATCCTTTACATTGCAACAATTCTTTATAACATCGGTTTCTCCGGCCCCGGCTTTGTTATCAACAACATTCAGCCTGACGTTACCGACGTTGACGAGCTTATCACGGGCAGAAGACGTGAGGGCGTTATCACAACATTCTATTCATTCGTAAGAAAAACAATCAACAGCTTTGTTACGGGTTTCCTCGGATTCTTCCTTCAGTTTATCGGTTATGACGTAACCAATCTCGATAACATTGAATATGCGGCCCTCAGCCGTCAGACTGAAATCGGTCTTAGACTTATCGTCAGCTGGCTTCCCGTAATTTTTGCAATTACGTCTCTCATCCTCATCTTCAAATTCAGAATGAAAAAGCGTGACCACGAAGTTATCCAGTCAGTTATCGCCCAGAAGCACGAAACGGGCACTTGCGTTATTTCTTCAGCTGACAAAAAGCGTCTTGAAGAAATCGCAGGTCACCGCTGGGAAGATATGTGGATAGGTCAGAACGGCGTTAACAGAAGCCTTGAAGAAGCTTTAGACATCTAATATTAGGAGAATAGAAAATTGGCAGTATCAAAAGATAAAATCAGAAATTTTTGCATTATTGCACATATTGACCACGGCAAATCCACACTTGCCGACAGACTTCTTGAAAAAACAAAATCCGTTGCTCTGCGTGATATGACGGCTCAGCTTCTTGATAAGATTGACCTCGAAAGAGAAAGAGGTATCACCATCAAGGCACACGCAGTTAAGCTCAACTACCTTGCAGATGACGGTGAGGAATATATCCTCAACCTCATCGACACTCCCGGCCACGTTGACTTTAACTATGAGGTTTCACGTTCACTTGCAGCTTGCGAGGGCGCGGTACTGATTGTTGACGCATCACAGGGTGTTGAAGCACAGACTCTTGCAAACACCTATCTCGCACTCGACCACAACCTTGAAATCGTTCCCGTTATCAATAAGATTGACCTTCCCTCTGCAGAGCCTGACAGAGTTGCCGCAGAGGTTGAAGAGGTTATCGGTCTTGATTGCACCGAAGCTCCCAGAGTTTCGGCAAAAACGGGCATCAATATTGAGCACGTGCTTGAAAGCATCGTTAAAAACGTTCCTGCTCCCGAAGCAAACGACGACCTGCCCCCCAGAGCGCTGATTTTCGACTCTGTATATGACAGTTACAAAGGCGTTATCGTTTACGTAAGAGTCAAGGAAGGCAAAATCAAGCCCGGCGACACAATGCGTATGATGGCAACGGGTGCTGAATTCACAATTGTTGAAACGGGTTATATGCGTGCAACCGTTCCTGAACCTTGCAGTGAGCTTACCGCAGGCGAGGTTGGTTACATCACCGCTTCAATCAAAACCGTCAGCGATGCAAGAGTCGGTGATACGGTTACTATTGCTGAAAATCCTGCTTCCGAGCCGCTTCCCGGCTACCGCAAGGTTAACCCGATGGTATTCTGCGGTGTTTACCCTGCAGACGGTGCAGACTACGAAAACCTTCGTGACGCACTCGAAAAGCTCCAGCTTAACGATGCTGCTCTGACATACGAACCCGAAACGTCAGGCGCTCTCGGCTTCGGCTTCCGTTGCGGTTTCCTTGGTCTGCTTCACCTTGAAATCATTCAGGAAAGACTCGAAAGAGAATATGACCTCGACCTCGTTACAACCGTTCCGAGCGTTATTTATAAAATTTATCTCAACGACGGCTCAATGGTTGAAATCGATAACCCCACACATTACCCCGACCCTGCACACATCAACTACTGCGAAGAGCCGTTCACCGATGCTCACATCTATTCCCCTGCGGAATACGTTGGCGCAATCATGGATCTTTGTCAGGAACGCAGAGGCATTTTCAAAAATATGGACTATATCACTCCCGACAGAGTTGATATCCACTATGAGCTTCCTCTGAACGAAATCATCTACGATTTCTTTGACTCCCTCAAATCGAGAACAAGAGGCTACGCTTCATTCGACTACGAAATCTCCGAATACCGCCGTTCAAACCTCGTTAAGCTCGACGTTCTTCTCAACGGTGATATCATCGATGCGCTTTCCTTCATCATCCACGTTGACAAGGCAAGAAGCAAATCAAGAAAGATTGCCGAAAAGCTCAAGGATAACATTCCGAGACAGATGTTTGAAATCCCGATTCAGGTTGCAATCGGCGGCAAGGTTATCGCAAGAGAAACCGTTAAGGCAATGCGTAAAGACGTTCTTGCAAAATGCTACGGCGGTGACATTACACGAAAGAAAAAGCTGCTTGAAAAGCAGAAGGAAGGCAAAAAGAGAATGCGCCAGTTTGGCTCGGTGGAGATCCCCTCCGAAGCATTTATGGCGGTTCTCAAGCTGGACGAATAGTCTGCATTTATTTTCCACATCATTTTCACGCATC
>JAGBUT010000034.1 GCA_017630695.1 Clostridia bacterium | reverse complement strand
TTTCTTCGGGGGGAACTTTCTTGTGGGGGCAGGGAATGGGTTCGCTGACGGGATTAATGGGATTTGCCCAGCGGATTGCGTTGATGATGATGCGCTGAACGTATTCGTTATGGAAGGTGGGGTTGCTTTCGTGACCGGGCTGGAAATAGAAGATTTTGCCAAGACCTCTTGTCCATGTGCAGCCTGAACGGAATACTTCGCCGCCTGCAAACCAACCGAGGAAGATGATTTCGTCGGGTGAAGGAATATCAAACTGCTCACCGTACATTTCTTCTCTGTTGAGGCTGAAATGGTCGGGGATACCCTTTGCGATGGGGTGGTTAGGGTTGATGTTCCAGATTCTTTCTCTGTCACCGTCACGCCATCTGAGATTGCAGGTTGTACCCATAAGAGCTCTGAAAATCTTTGAGTGGTGACCCGAGTGAAGAACAACGAGACCCATACCTGCGAGAACACGCTTGTGGATTTTTTCAACAAGCTTGTCGGGTACTTTATCGTGAGCCATATGACCCCACCAGATGAGTACGTCGGTATTTTCAAGAACTTCGTCAGAAAGACCGCAACGACGCTGTGCGAGAGTAGCGGTTGTTACCTGCATATCCTCCTGTGATGAGAGGAAGTTCTTAATGCAACCGTGAATGCCTGCAGGATAAACGCCTGCAACTTCATTATCTGTTTTTTCGTGAACACCTTCGTTCCAAACGGTAACTCTGATCATTTTCATTTCTCCTTTATCGTAATTTTTTTAATATTTCTTGTGAAGCCGCAACGATTTTTGCCGCCGCAGGCTTTGTAATCAGATCCATTTCGCCCATAAATTCAACGTAATCGCCGTCGAATCGGTGCTTGAAGCGGTAGAGACCGAAGAGGGGGTTGTTTTCATCAATAACACCTGCAACTCCTCTGAAATCATAAATGCGGCAACCCTCTTCAATCGCCCATTTTATCATTTACCACTGGAGCAGGTGATTGGGCATAACCTTTCTTTCGGAGTTTGAGGAGGCGCCGTAGAAATACCACACCTTGTCACCCCAGAGCACGGAGATTGCACCTGCAATCGGTGTGCCTTCGTAATATGCCATATAAAGTCTTGCTTTATCACCAAAGCAATCGAGAATGTTTGCGAAATATTTTGCCGAACGAAGCGAGAAGCCGTCTCTTTCGCAGGTTTCTTTCATCAGCTCGTAGAATGTATCAGCCATTTCGCTGCCGTGAATTTTTATTTCAACGTTGTTTTTGATTGCGTTTCGGATTTTGCGTCTGTGGTCGGAGTGGAATGCGGCGAAAACCTCATCCTCCGTTCTGCCGTTGAGATGGATTCTGATAACGCATCTGCACTGATAATCCTCAAAATTGACCGTTCTGCCCTTGAACTTGAAGCCCTCGGCAAGAGCCATCGCTTCGTATTCCTTGTTGTCAATCGGAACGTCTTTGTCGATTTTCAGCTCGTAAGCGTTATATTTTTTGCCCTCTTCTTTTGCAGCGGAAATAAGGGCCGAGAAGGTTTCTTTATCGTCAAACGCACAAACGGGGCCACGCACACCGTACATCATATGATAAGGGAGCTTTGAAATTTTGCGAAGAAGAACGGCAAGTGTGCCCGTTATTTCACCCGAATCGTTTCTGCAGATAATGCCGAACCATTTCCAGTCGCTTTTAACTTTGCCCCAGAGAGAGGTCTGCATAAAATGACCGTTTTCGTGAGCTTCAACAAACGCATCAAGTTCGGCTGCATTGTTTATATCAACAATCTGTGTTTTCACAATTTATCCTCACATTCGTAAGATAGTTATAATTAACAATATTATAACCTAATTTATATAGAAAAGCAATAGTGACGAAGATTAATATTTATATTGATTTCACCTATTATTCTATAGTATAATTATTCCGTATTAATCTGAAAGAGAGAAATGAAATGAAAATCATTTTTGATTCTTCAAAAGAATATCAAATCTTTGAGGGCGTCGGTGCAAGCGGTGCCTGGTGGGCGCAGATTGTAGGAGGATGGGATAACGTTGACCCTGAAAGCAATCTTCCCGTAAGAGACAGAATCTCACAGCTTCTTTACAGCAAAACAGAGGGTATCGGTATGCGTACGTACCGATACAATATCGGCGGAGGCTCTGCAGATTCAGGCAGAGGTGATTATTCCGACCCTGCAAGACGTGCGTCAAGTTTTGAAAACGGCAAAGGCGGTCTTGATTTTTCAAAAGACGCTAATGCTGTTTATATGATGCGTCGTGCGGCACATGACGGAGCAGATGAAATTATTCTTTTCGTCAATTCTCCGATTGAGTCCCTGACCGAAAACGGCAAGGCTCATTTGAATAAGAATCAGATTTTCAGAACGAATCTCGCACCCGAAAATTATGGTGCGTTTGCCGATTATATACTCGACGTAACGGAGCATTTCGTTAAAGAGGGTATGCCGATTAAATATCTTTCACCCATAAACGAGCCTATGTGGATATGGAACGGCGGTCAGGAGGGGTGCCATTACAGTCCCCGTCAGGCAGGCAAGGTGATGCGTTGCGTTGCAGAAAAGCTGATGCAGAGAAAAGCTCTTGAAGGCGTAAAGCTTTCAGGTGTTGAAAACGGTGATATCCGTTGGTTCAATAAATCATATACAAGGCATCTTCTGAAATACCCCGAGGTGCTCAAGGTTATCGACTCCGTTGATTTGCATTCATACTGTCTGCCGCAGAAGTTTCTGCCTGCGTTTATGAATGACAGACTTGCTTTTGTCAGACGCTTCAGAAAATGGATGGATAAAAAATATCCGTCCGTGCCCGTCAAGATGAGCGAATGGTGTCATATGTGCGGCGGCAAAAATACGGGTATGGATTCCGCACTTGAAACCGCAAAGGTTATGTGCGAGGATATCGGGGTTCTGAACGTAACCTCGTGGCAGCATTGGATTGCCTGCTCGCTTTACGATTATTGCGACGGTCTGATTTATCTCGACACAGAGAAGAAAAGCTTTGAGCTGACGAAAAGATATTTCGTAACGGGCAACTTCTCAAAATATATTCCCTTCGGTGCGGTCAGATTTGAAGCATCGTCAGATGACGATTCCGTAACCGTGCTCGGATTCAGAAAAGACAAAGAAAAATATTTTGTAATTGTCAATTTCTCAAAGGATGAGAAGAAAATCTCGTTTGATAAATCAGCATTATTTGCCGTTACGGATAAAGAAAGTAACCTGCGTGAATACACTCTGAATGCAAACGAAGAAGCGGTAATTACTCCCGAATCGGTAACAACCGTTGTTTTGAGGTGATAGAATGAGCATAAAAGATAAAGCAACAGAGCTTATCGGCTCTGCAAAAAAATATTGGAAAACTCCTCCGAAGGGTCGATACGTTACTTATAAAGAAATTGCCTCCCTTTCGGGTGGCGGTATCGGTGTCAGATTTGTCGGTCATTGCCTTTCGCAGATGACGATTTCCGTAGGTAACGAGCTTATCGGTAACACAATCGGCATCAATCCCACGGCTCTCTATGCAATCTATATCATCAGCCTTATAACTGCGTTTCCGTTAACGGCAATCAGAGCGAGAATGATTGATAACACACGCAGTATGAAAGGTAAATACCGCCCGTATCTTATCGTTATGGGTATACCGACGGTTATTCTTGCTATGGGCTTCATCTGGATGCCCTACGAGCTGATGAGTATGTTCTGGAAATGTGCAACGGTGCTTCTTTTCAATATAGGTTTCCAGTTCTTCTATAATTTCTATTATGATTCTTATGACGGATTGATTAACGTTATTTCTCCCAACAGCATCGAGCGTTCAGACGTGCTTTCAATCAGATGCATTGTTGAGAATCTTTCACCGTCAATCGTGAACATCGCGTTTCCGCTTCTTGCAAAGCTTGTTACGGGTGAAAACACCCTCTACGATATGCGAGTTTACAGATATACGTTTCCGCCGATGCTTATTTTCGGCTTCCTCATCTCGATTTTTGTTTATGCCAATGTTGAGGAAAAAATCATTCAGGCAAAAACGCATCTTATTCAGGTGAAATTTATTGATGCGTTCAAGGCTGTTGCCAAAAACAAATATTTCTGGATTATTTCTCTTGCAGGCTGGATGGGATTCCTTGAATCAGCATTTGCAAGCATAATGCATTGGATGTATAACTATCAGGGTGCTTGTGAAGCAGGGCAATATGCGATTATAACCGCAATTGCAGGTAACGCATCACTCTGGCCGAATATCATTGCACCGTTCTTTATCAGACGTTACGGCAAAAAGAAGATTCTCGTTTTCACCAACATTATGAGTATCGGTTTTATTGCAATGATGCTTCCCGTTATCAGACTTACGGGCAGCCCTTACGCAATCTGGTTGCTTCTTGCGTGTACTTTTGTTAACACGCTTATCACGTCTCTCGGTCATCTTCTGACCCCGAGCATCAATGCGGATATCAGAGATTATCAGCAGTATATCACGGGCGAGAGAATCGACGGTATGTTTGCCGCCGTAGGTCTTATCGGCAACGTTATCACGATTGCAACAAGCTCTGTTCTTCCCGTTATTTATGAGAGAGCAGGTCTTAACGCAGAGGTTGCGGTTTCTCTCGGCTACTCTGCCGATAACGTTTATCACGTGCTCTATAACAGAGATTATTTCGTCAGCATCTGCTCTATTCTTGTTGTGGCATCGATTATCGGTGCGGCACTTAACGTTATCCCTTATTTCTTCTTTGATTTTACCGAAACAAAACAGAAATCAATTGTCAGCGTGCTTAAAATCAGAGCCTTGTTTGAAGATTACGCAAACGGTGTGCTTCGTGATGATAAACTGGTTGAGGCAATCGATATCATCAGAGAAGCAGAAGAATATTGCGGTAAAAATCCCTTCGATTTAAGCGGTGCAAAAGCCGTACTCCGAGAAGCAAAATCAAAGGGTAAGGCGGAATATGTTGCCGCAAAAGCAGAGCTTCGCAGACAGAAGGATGAAAACGAAAAAATCGAAATCGCAGTTTTCGTTACGGATGAACTTCACAGATTCACACTGCCCGGCGGTGCGGCTGAACTTGAGCAGGCAAAATCAATTGCATCCCTTGGTATTGACGGACTCTTCAGCATCTCCGTTGTGACGAAATCGCAGGCAAAGGCTATGCCTTCACGCACCGAAGAAGAAAGAAAACTCCGTAAGAGAACGATTGAATTTGCTTCTGGTATGGCTGCTGCTAAAAAAGCTGCTGCAAAATATTTCCCTGACGGCATCGTTGAGTTTGACGTTACAAGATTCGAGGAGCTTTTCAAAGCAGAGGACGTTGCGCAGATTGAATTCGTTACAACCGCAAAACTTCTCAGACAGGCAAAAGAAAACGGTGATGCACCTGCGATAAGAGAGTATAACGAAAAAATCAAGTCAATCAAAAAAGCAAAAAGAGAAATTGAAAAAGCAATCAAAGCGGCAACAAACGAAAACTCCGTTTATCACAGAGCAGCAAAGCCTTATCTTGATGCAGTCAAAATTGTCAGACAAGCAGAAAATTATGCTCGTCTTGATGAAATCAAAGCAATGTATGAATCCGCCGCCGCAAGATGTGCAGAATAAAATAACCCCATATAAAGTCGAAAGGAGCTCTCGTTTTGAGAGCTCCATTTTGACTTTTAGGAAAGGATGGATGGAAAAATCGGATTTTACTCCGATAAGATGATATTTGAATTATACACTTTTCGGTAACCTGAATCAAGTTACAAAACGGTTACAATTCAGCGGCTTTTATGTAATAAACAACAGACAAGTCCGCATATAATTTTGTGATACCAAATTACAAAGGAGCGAAAAAATGAAATCCGACAAATCAAACGGCGGAAGAATAGAAGTTATTGCGTTTTTTGTTTCTGTTATCACTATAGCTGTGCTTGTGCTGACGGTTGGCTCGTCAGAGCTTTCGTATGCGGCGGCATCAGTTGTTTTTTATGCGGGGAAGGTGGATGAAACCGAAACTGTAAGTCACACGGAGAGTGTTTTATCCGAAACCGAAATTCCCGAAACAACGTCTGCGGTGAAAATTCAGAACGATATTACGGAAACGCCCTCGGATATAAAAATTCTGATTGAAAAATACAAAAAGCTTTTTGCGTCAGACAAGCGTGACGGTGACATTCAGGTTTCAACGTATATCAATAAGGGCGCAACTCATATTTTTGAAAACGTGCGTGTGAGAAACACTACGGAAACCAAAACGCTTAACATAGAAAAGGTGCTATCCCAACCTCTTGAGCTTAAAATTGACAAAAGCAAACCTGCCGTGCTGATATTTCATAGCCACACCTCCGAGGGGTATGAGATGATTGAGAGGGAATGGTATGCCG
>JAGBUT010000033.1 GCA_017630695.1 Clostridia bacterium | reverse complement strand
CCATCTGATCAGCGTTTGCTGCTTCTCTCTGAATAATTGATGCAATGGTAATTACTTCATCACGGGTAAGACCGAGTTCAATTCTTCTCTGTTCATATTCATCTGTCCATTTGGTTTCTGAACCCTGAAGAAGCTTTCTGATAACGCTGTTAGCGTCGCTCTTTTCATAGAATTCATAGGTGTCAGGATAAAGATATCCCTCAAGAGTAAAGGTACGGCTGTCGTTACTGCCGATTTCCTTAACAAAATCAAATTCAAAGTCAGCCTCAGCAATTGCAGTAAGCATTTCTTCTTTGCTGCATACTTCAAATTTATCAATTTTATCAATTATCTGATAGATTGTCCATCCTTCAGGGAAAACAAGCCAAACAGTGTCGGAATCTTTCTTTGATACCTTAAATCTGTTAAGAAATCCCTCGAGACCAAGATTTTTTTCAACGTAATAAACACCGCTGAGATAAACAGGATCGGCAGGCTTATTCTTTTTATTGATATTTTTAAACCAACTGAAAAGCTCATAATAAGCCTTGCAGAAAAGTTTATTATGAATTAATCCGCTGTCATCAAGGATATCAAGAATATCATCAGTAGTAGCATTCTGGGGAATTGTTACCTTGACTTTTTCTTCAGTGCGATTAAGCGCAAGAACGTCGTTAACGCATGAAATACCGAATGCAGAAAAAGCGGTTGTAAGAATAAGCACAATTGCGCAGAAAACAACAAGACCGTTCTGAAGCCCTTTTTTAAATATTTCGGGCGAAATATTTAACTTGCGTTTGATATTAGCTGCAGTGCGTTTTTGGGGGGATTCAGTTGATTTCTGAACGGGAGATTCATGTTTAACGGGTTTTCTGTTAGAAAAATATATTTCACCTTTATATTGCGGACGATGTTCTGTTACGTGTGAATCTGCTGAAGGTATTTCATCATCTTCAATATGAACTTCAAACTTCTTTTTTACAGGCGGTTTGATATTATCGAGTTCAGACGGACTCATATAATCTTCATCATTGATATGAACTACGAATTTCTTATCCGATTTCTTCGGAATTTCAGGGAAGTTATCCTTATCCATATGTAAAACCTCCTTAATTATCACTTAATAATTTTGCAATTTTATAATCAAATATTTCTGCCCCGATATCATCAACAATAAAATCTTTTCTGACAAGGCAAATATTATTAACTCGGTTTTCGGAAAGAAATTTATCGTAATATCCTCCGCCGTATCCGAGTCTGTTGTTATTTTTATCAACACAAAGTGCAGGTACAATACAGAGATTTTTTTCGGTAACAACAACGGAATTCCGACCTGAAATATCAACAACAGGAATACCGAATTGTTTGCAAACAAGTTCATCCGTGGAATTGATTATATAAAAATCCATTCTGCCTTTACCGCAATAAGGAACAGCAACGGATTTGCCGTGTTTAAAAGCGTAATCTATAATTGCAGTTGTATCAATCTCTGCTCCGACAGAAACGTAAACAAGAATTAAATCAGATTCGGTAAATTCATCAGTTAATATCAGCTTCTGAAATATAATTCTGTCAGCATCTTTGCGGTATTCATCCGATAATGCATTTCTCTTATTGAGATACTGTTCTCTTAATTCCTTCTTGGTCATGAGCACTGAAGAGTTGACTTAAGGGTGTCGGCAAATTCTCTGCCCTTAAAATAGGCAACAATTTCAATACCGAAATTAACAGCACTGCCCATACCTTTTGCAGTTATAACGTTACCGTCAGTGCAAACAAATTCATCAGAAACAGAAGCACCTTTTAATTCGTCTTCGAAGCCGGGGAAACAAACTGCTTTTTTACCTGCGAGAAGATCTTTTCTGCCAAGAATAAGAGGTGCAGCACAAATTGCACAAAGAAGTTTGTTATTGGCAGAACAGAAATCAATTACTTCATGAACGGTATCGTTTTCAAAAAGATTTGTTGTGCCCGGCATACCACCGGGAAGAATGATGCCGTCAACGTTACCGAAATCAGATATATCAGCAGCCATCATATCGCAAACAATTGATATACCGTGTGAACCGGTAATAATCTTATCGTTGATTCCTACTGATTTAATTTCAATCTTCGCTCTGCGTATAACGTCAAGAGCAGCAATTGCTTCAACTTCTTCGAATCCATTGGCAAAAAACATATAAAGCATAATAATCTCCTTAATCAAGGGTTAAATTGAGGTAAGCATTTTTAACATCATTAAAAACAGATTTTGCCGATTCGGTAACGGCAAGGGCCATTCCGTTTTGAATAATATCACCGTTAATATTAACACGAAAATCAACAGGCAAATCAATAATAAAATCAGCTACAGACGACTCTGCAGATATTTGAGATGCAACGCAAGGCAATAACTTATCTGTAAAACAAAACTCTTTAATGTTGCATACATTGTTTTCGAAGTAATAAAGGCAATAACCATTACAATTCTTCAGTATATTACCATTATAATACAGATGCTGTCTGACGGCAAAATCTATTGCTGAATTATCCCAAATAAAAGCATTTGATTGTGTAATTGAATTGTTTCTTACATATGACCAATCAATAATATCAGAAGAATCCGTATGATCAAATTCAACTTTTAAAACATTAAATTTAATTCGTTTAAAAGCAAAAACAGATTTATAACCGAATCTTGAATAGTAATTGTATAGACTTTTGTCTGCAGGTTTAAGACAAATAAAATCGACACCTCTGCTTAATGCAGTGTTTTGCGAAAAAGACAGAAGTTCGGGCATAAATCCCCTGCCTCTGTGGGATTTAGCGGTTGCTGCGGCATAAAGATAATATGAAGAAAAATTACTTTCATTAATTTTTAACTTACCTTCAAGTAAGAAAAGCATCGAAACGATTTTTCCGTTATCCTCTGCGACAACAGTATTTTCGGGAATGTATCGTGAGTCAAGAAACATATCAATTGCTTCTTTGCAATCGCCAAAGGCCTCTTGCCAAAGAGCAATTAAACCATTTTTATCTGCTTCAACCGATAATCTGATCATAAATTAAACTCCGATAGCAGCTGAAACAGCAGCGAAAACTTTATCCGCAATAACATCAATAGGAAGAGGTTCGCCATTTTCTGCACAAACAACTCTTGTCCAGCCAAGTTTTTTGCAGGAATAATCAGCTGCTTTTCTGCAACTGTTAAGATATTCAACGTCTTTTTCGTGAATATCCTTCTTGCTCTCGTCACCTTTATATCTGCCTGACATCAGTTTCTGTGAAACATCAATAGGCATATCTAGATAAATTACGGCATCAGGCTTCGGAATACCCATTTTAACATATTCAAAATCTTCAAGCCATTCAAGATATGAATCCCATTCCTCTTCAGGTGTTTTGGTTAACTGATGATAAGCGTTGGATGTTGTGTATCTGTCAGCAAGGAAAATTTCGCCTGAAAGATACTTTTCCTTCCAATAACAATTGTAGCTGACATATCTGTCGACCGCAAAGAAAGATGAAGCAGCATAAGCATTAACATCAGAAGGGTTATTGCCGAATCTGCCTGCAAGATACATTTTAACAAGAGTGCAGGCATCGTCGTCATAATTAGGAAGCTTGATGCAATTGACGGTTACGCCTTTTTCGGCAAGTTTTTCTTGCAGAAGTTTTTCCTGCGTTGATTTACCGCTACCGTCAAGACCTTCAATTACAATAAGTTTACCCATATCTTCCTCCATAATACCGGATAATTATAAAATAATTAATAATAGTATATCAAATTTATTTGTACAAATCAAGAGTGTTAATCTATATATTAAGATAAAATAAAGGTATTAATTTCATCAGAATTAACTGAATGAAATCAATACCCTGAAGAATTATTTAAAAAACAATAGGTTGAATTTGATTTCCTTTCAATGCTTCAATAATTGATTCTTCTGTTTTATTGAAATCAGATATCATCGAACGTGGTTTATCATCCGGTAAGTCCTGACTGAAAGGAACAAAATAGACGTTTCTTGTAACTAATAACCTACCAATATTCCCTGCCGAACCTGATAAAGCATCGTTTGTTGAAACCGCAATTAACAACGGTCTGTTATTTCGAAGATGCGATTTTGCAGCAAGAGTAACGGGGGTATCAGTAATACCGTTTGCTAATTTAGCGATTGTATTACCTGTACACGGCTCGATTAAAAGAATATCAAGCAGCTTTTGGGGACCAATTGGTTCCGCATCCGTAATAGTGGCTATAATTTTTCTTTTGCATAATTCTTCGATATGTTCAATATGTTCTTTTGCTTTTCCGAATCGAGTATCTGTTGAAAATGCATTATACGACATTATTGGTATAACTGAATAATTTTTTGAGATAAGGATTTCCATTTCTTTAATTGCTTGAGAAAACGTACAAAATGAACCGCAAAGAGCAAATCCGACTGTAATATTATTCATCGAACTCCTCCTTAATAATATTTATAACTCCGTTTGCTATTATTTCCCCTGCTGTTTTCGGGGCAACTTTTCCTGGTAAAGAGGGACAAAGAATTGTATTCAATTCAAGTTCAGATGCCGCAACGTAATCTACTCCGTACGGTGTAGATGCAACATCAATAATCAAACAATCTTTTCTTATTTTTTGAAGCATTGCTTTATTAATAACAACAGCAGGAACAGTGTTTATTACAATGTTGTATTCTTCTGCATTATTATCAGAATTCTTGATAAAGCAAGTGTTATAGCCTTTTGTTTTTGCTTTGGCAAGATCCGAATAACTTCTCGCACATACCGTTATATCTGCACCGATTGACGAAAGAACGTCTGCAGTTAAATTGCCGATTCGACCGTATCCGAAAATTGCTATTTTACTTGAATTGATTGTATATTCAATATTATCAATTATCGTTTTGAGAATTCCCTGAACGGTCGGAACTGCATTCATAATCGTTACATCTTCCCGTTTGAAATAATCATAAACCTTTGAGTTGTTTTTTTCTAATTTTGCCTTCAATGTATTACTGATCATACCGGCAAAAATTCTGTGATTTTCGTTAAGCAAACATACTAATTCATCAATCGATTCTTTCACAGATACGATTGAAAATATATGCTTTCCATCTCTTGAAACAGGCAACGGTAAAAGAATATTTTTATAATTATTTATTGAATGACTCAAGTTTTTGCAACAGTATCTTTTGGATTCAGGCAAACCGTAAATCTGAACTTCATAACCGAGATTCTCAAGATAATCTGCCATATATAATTGTCGGCTGTCTCCGCCGATAATAAAAAAGTTATTATTTTCTATCAAATCAGCACCTCCTTGGTGTGATACTACATTTTATGTTATTTGGATAACGTTGTTACAGAAATTATTTCAAAAATATAAATTAATACTTTATTTTTGTTTATAAATGTATTATAATTATTATAATTAGTTTTGAAAGGAAGAAACTGATATGTTTGAAATTGACAATCTGTTAAAACAGGTCAAAAGAATACATTTTATCGGTATCGGCGGTTCAGGAATGTGTCCGCTTGCGGAGATTCTTCATAAAGAGGGTTATCAACTCAGCGGTTCTGACAATAACGAAACAGACACCCTTGCAAGAATTCGTTCACTTGGCATTCCCGTTGCAATGGGTCAACGCGCCGAAAATATTGAAGGCGCGGAAATGATTGTTTATACCGCAGCATTGCTTAAAGATAACCCCGAGCTCGTTGCAGCTCTTGAATCAGGAATTCCCACGTTTGAAAGAAGTAAGCTTCTCGGTGCCGTAACAAGAATTTATCCTAATTCAATTTGCATCAGCGGTACTCACGGCAAAACAACCGCATGCTCAATGCTTACACAGATTCTTATTGAAGCAGACTTTGATCCAACAGCAGTTATCGGTGGAAAACTCCCTCTTACCGGCTCAAACGGATTAGTCGGTCACAGTGATCATATGGTTTGTGAAGCTTGTGAATTTGTTGATACTTTCCTTGATTTATCACCCGACGTAGCTGTAATCCTTAACGTTGACGAAGATCATCTTGATTATTTCAAGACATTTGATAACCTTAAAAAATCATTTATCAAATTCGCGTCGATGGCTACAAAAGCAATTGTCTATAACGCTGACGATCCTGACTCTGTTTTTGTTGCAAAAGAAGCAGAAAAAATCAGCGGTAAAGAACTTATAACATTCGGTGTTGACGGAGATTATGATTATAAAGCAATTAATATTACTCACAATAATGAATTCTATTCATTCAATCTTGTTGTCAAAGGTCAAACACTTGGTAATGTAAAGCTGTCCGTACCCGGTGTTCATAACGTTCACAACGCTCTTGCGGTTATTGCTTCGGCGATGTATTCAGGTGTTTCATTTGAACAGTGCGTTAGCGGCATTGCAGGATTCAGAGGCGCAGGCCGTCGATTTGAAATCCTTGATAAAATTAACGGAATTACAATCGCAGACGACTATGCACACCATCCGAAAGAGCTTGAAGTTACACTCAAGACAGCAATGAATATGGGTTACAACCGTGTCTGGGCCGTTCATCAGCCTTTCACTTATTCGAGAACTCATATTTTATTCGATGAGTTTGTCAGAGTTCTTCAGATTCCTGATAAATGCGTTCTTACGGAAATTATGGGTTCAAGAGAAGTCAACACTTACGGAATTTACACTTCTCAGCTCGCTGAAAAAATTCCTGACAGTGTATGGTTCAACACCTTTGATGAAGTTGCTGAATACGTTGTAGAAAACGCTGAAAGCGGTGATCTGATTATTACGCTTGGTTGCGGCGATATTTATAAGGCCGCTAAAATAATGATAAAACTTTTAAACGAAAGGGAATAAAACATGAAATACGGAATTAACAAAACCAATTTCAACGATTTCTCTGTTTATGAAATCAATAAACTTGACGGCAGAGGCTACGCAATCCCCTATTCTTCAAAGGAAAAACTTGCAAAAACCCCGTTTAAGAAAGAACGTGTTTCGTCAGACATTGTAAGACTTCTTTCAGGCGAATGGGATTTCAAATATTTTGAAACAAACAAACTTCTCCCTGATGAAGTTGACACTGACAGCGTAGAATTCGACAAGATCAACGTTCCCTCAACGTGGCAGAGAATCGGATATGACAGCCCTGCATATATCAACTGTCCCTATGCTTTTGACGACAAGCCTCCTTACGTTCCCAATGTACAGCCCGTTGCAATCTACAGAAAGTTCTTTGACGTTGAAGCCAACGGTAAAAAGTTTATCCTTTCGTTCCTCGGTGTTATCCCTTGCATCGATCTTTACCTTAACGGAAAGTTTGTAGGTTACAGTGAAGGCGCACATAACACAGCTGAATTTGATATCACAGAATATGTTGTTGAAGGCAAAAATGAACTTTTTGCAGTAATTCATAAGTGGTCTAATGCAACTTTCCTTGAGTGTCAGGATATGTTCAGAGAAAACGGTATCTTCAGAGACGTTCTTCTCTATGAAATGCCTGAAACATACCTTAACGATATTTATTACAGAACAAAAGAAACTTCAAAAGGTTGGAATCTTGACGTTAATTTTGATATCTGCGGTGAAATATCCAATTATAAAGTTTGCGTTGAAATTTTTGACAGCAAGAGTAAACTTATCGCCAAAAAATGTGTTGCAGCCGATAACACACTTTCAATTGAATTTAAATCTCTTGACGTAACCTCATGGAATGCTGAAATTCCTACTCTTTACACTGCATTTGCAACACTTTATAAGGATGATGCAGAGGTTATGTCTGTTCGTAACTACATCGGCTTTAAAACCGTTAAGATTAAAAAAGATATCTTCACTGTTAACGGTAAAAAGATTAAAATCAAAGGTGTTAACCATCACGATTCACACCACAAAACAGGATACGTTATGACACTTGCTGATCTTGAAAAAGATATCAAGCTTATGAAATCGCTTAACGTAAATGCTGTCAGAACATCTCATTACCCTCCCGATGCACAGTTCCTTGTTCTTTGTGATATGTATGGTCTTTACGTTGTTGACGAAGCAGACATCGAAACTCACGGTTGCGGATGCTCACCTCATGATAATATTGACCTTATCAGCCACGATCTTGCATGGGCACCCAGATACCTTGACAGAGTTAAGAGAATGTATCAGCGTGACAGAAGCCGTGCAGGTATAATTATGTGGTCTCTCGGTAACGAAGCCGGCGGTTATGCTTGTCAAGACGTTTGCTATGAATATCTTCACGACGTTTGTCCCGAAATCCCCGTTCATTATGAAGGTGTAGTAAGAAATGAAAGACATTCTTACGACGTTGTTTCCGAAATGTACACCAATCACGCCGAATGCGAATTAACAGGCAAACACAGACGCGGCAAGAAATATACTCCTAAACCCTTCTTCCTTTGCGAATATGCTCACGCTATGGGTGTTGGCCCCGGTGGTCTTGAAGAATACTGGGATCTCTTCTATAAGTATGAAAACCTTATGGGTGGTTGCATATGGGAATGGAGCGATCACGCATATTATCATCCCAACGGCAAACTCAAGTTTACTTATGGTGGCGACCACGGTGAATGGCGTCACGACGGTTGCTTCTGCGTTGATGGTCTTGTTTATCCCGACAGACGTCTTCACACAGGCGCAAAACAGATGAAAAACGTTTACAGACCCATCAGAGCATCTCTTAAAGATAACACACTTTGTTTCCTTAACACCAACAGATTCAGAAACACTGAATATATCACCGCAGTTTGGGAAATCGTTAAAAACGGCAACAATCTTCTTGCTGTTGACGAAGCTGTTATGGCTATCGAACCTGAAGCAACACTTGAAATCCCCTTTGATTTCAAGCTTCCTAAAGATAAATGCGATTGCCACATTAATATCTATTATTACAGCGGCGATGATGAAATCGCATTTGAACAGATTGCTCTTAAAGAAGATTATAAGTTTGAGTACGAAAAATCCAAAAACAAGGTTTCAATCGCTTGTGATGAAGAAAAGACGGTCGTTTACTTTGATAACGGCACAATTACTTTCTCTGCAACAAACGGAATGATTGAAAGCTACGTTATAAACGGTAAAGAAACAATCAATAACTCCCCTGCTTTTGCTAAGGGCTTTATTCCGAATATCTACAGAGCATATCTTGATAACGATACACAGTTCAGAGATAAATGGCTTAAGGCTGGATACGATGATTACACCTGCGTTCTTTCTGATTATGAAGCTGAACTTGAAAAAGGCAAAGCTGAAATCGAAGTCACATTCAAACTCAAGAGCAATAAAACAAAAAAGATTCTCGGCGAAGTTGAAGTTGAATATGAAGTATATGCAGACGGTTGCGTAGAAATTGAAGCAAAGTTTAAACCCGATTCAAACAAGCGCCTTTCAGCTCATATGCCGAGATTCGGTCTTACTCTTGAGATGCCTAAATCATTCAGAAATGTTGAATATTACGGTATGGGTGATAGCGAAAACCTTTGCGATCTCTATGCTCAGGCTATTGTCGGTGTATATAATACAACGGTTGAAGATATGCACGAGCCTTACATCAGACCTCAGGATGCAGGCAACAGATGTGATGTAAGATACCTTAAAATCACTGATACTGATGGCGACGGCATTACGTTTGCTTACGATGATGAATACTTCAACTTCAACGCAAGAGCATTCTCACAGAAACTTCTTCAGAAGGCTGCTCATCAGGAAGATCTTTATGATGAACATACTACAGTAATCAACATTGACGGTTTCACAAGAGGAACCGGCACTGCAAGCTGTGGTCCCGACATTCTTCCTCAGTTTGAAGTAAACGGTAGTAACGGACTCAAATTCAAGTTCCGAATGATGCCTGCTAAATAATAATTTATAATAGCAAAACCCCGTTGAGTTAATTCTCAACGGGGTTAATTATTTATTAATTTATTTAGTGCCAAAAATTCTGTCGCCTGCGTCGCCAAGACCGGGAACGATATAACCGTGATCATTAAGATGGTCATCAAGAGAGCCGATGTAAATTTCAACGTCAGGGTGAGCTTCCTGAAGAGCCTTGAGACCTTCGGGAGCGGCGATGATGCACATAAACTTAATGTTCATAGGTTTACGAAGCTTGATCTGAGTGATAGCATCGATTGCAGAACCACCTGTTGCAAGCATGGGATCAAGAACGATAACTTCTCTGTGTTCAATATCAGCGGGAAGTTTGCAATAATATTCAACAGGAGTAAGAGTTTCAGGATCTCTGTAAAGACCAATATGACCGATTCTTGCAGAAGGAACGAGTGAAACAACACCGTCAACCATACCAAGACCGGCTCTGAGGATCGGAACAAAAGCAAGTTTCTTGCCTGCAATAACTTTTGTTTTTGCAACACAAAGAGGCGTTGTAGTTTCAACCTCTTTAAGAGGAAGATCTCTCGTTGCCTCGTAACACATAAGTGTTGCAATTTCACTGATAAGGCTGCGGAATTCTTTTGAAGCGGTGTTAACGTCTCTGAGGATTGTCAGCTTATGTTGAATAAGCGGATGATCCATTATGAATGTTTTAGCCATATATTTCGTCCTCCAATAAATTAAAATCTGTTTTCAAGATCGGTAATCTGAGCAATTCTTCTGATATGACGCTCATCATTACTGAATTCTGTATCAAGAAATACATCAACAAGTTCGATCGCCTTTTCAACGTCGATAACTCTGCCGCCAAGGCAAAGAATATTAGCATCATTATGAAGTCTTGTCATTTCAGCAGAAAACTTGTCCGAGCAGCAGCATGCTCTGATTCCTCTGACTTTATTTGCAGCCATTGAAATACCTACACCTGTTCCGCAGAAAAGCAGACCGAGACGGCATTCGCCGTTTACAACAGCTCTTGCTGTCTTTTCAGCATAAACAGCGTAGTCAGCGGAATCTGTAGTGTAAGTGCCGTAATCCTTATAATCAATTTTTCTTTCATCAAGATGAAGTTTAATTGCATTTTTTAATTCGAGACCTGCGTGGTCACTTCCGAGAGCTATCATTTTATTTATTCTCCTTTTTTAATTTTAATTCTCTTTCTGCCTGAGGCATACGAAGATAAATCGGCGCAAGAAGCGATGAATCTATGAAGTCATTATGATTAATCGATGCAAGAGCCGCACCGTATGCTCGCTGATATCTTCTGAACTCGCTTGATAATCTGATATTACCAAGAGACTCCTTCATTGCGTTAAAACAAATTTCTGCTCCATCACCTGCAAGAATAACTGTCTTACCGATTTTTTTGATTTCTTCTTCAAGTTCGGAAATCGGAACAGCATAATCGTCGCATATTCTGTTTATTACTCCGTTTTTTATTTCAAACAATGCAGCATAAACCTGATTGCATCTCGCATCCATCGCTGCACAAACAACAACGTTTTCATCGATAAAATTATAAGCTATAGCCTCAAGTGTTGAAACACCTGCGCAAGGTTTATCAGACGCAAGAGCAAGTCCCTTAACAGCGGCAACGCCAATTCTTATACCTGTAAATGAACCGGGTCCCACGTTAACGCAAAAAGCATCAATATCTTTAATTTTTAAATCAGCCTGATTCAACGCATTATCAACCATCGGCATAAGGGTTTTGCTGTGTGTAAGACCTGCGTTGACAAAGCATTCGCTTAAAAGTGTTTTTCCGTCAGTTACGCAAACACTTGCTGTTTTGGCCGATGAATCAATCGAAAGGATTTTCAAATCATTCAACTCCGCTAATTTCAATTATTCTTTCATTAAAATCATCTGTTTTATTAATTGTAACTCGGATACAGTCAACGGGAAGAACAGCTTCGATATTCTCGCTCCATTCAATTATAAGTGATGCTCCTTCGTCAAGATAATCGAAATATCCCGTTGAATAAAGGTCATCCCAACCTGATATGCGATACATATCAAAATGATAAAGCGTCTTACCGTTTCCTCTGTATTCATTTACAAGTGCAAACGTCGGGCTGCTTACGTCACAATCAATACCAATACCCTTTGTGAAACCTCTTGTGAAGGCAGTTTTACCAGCTCCGAGGTCACCAAACATTGCAATAACTTTACCGTAAGGAAGCTTATTCGCAAGATTAAATGCAACTTTTTCAGTTTCAGCAGGGCTGTAAGTTTTATAAATTAACATATTACACCATCCGAGGCATTATATCATAAGCAACTGATTTATCCAAGAAACAGATGCTTATATTTCATATTTTTCAACAAGCTCATTAGCCATCGCAGGCAGATCGGTTATAAGTCCGTCAACACCATATTTAAGAAGCTTTGTGGCGATATCAGGTTTATTAACAGTCCAGACGTTAACCTTAATACCGTTTTTATGAAGATTCTTTACGAATGACTTTGTAACAGTAATATAATGAGGGTGAAGATAGTCTGCTTTGATTTTCTT